>CAYYGK010000143.1:2195-7377 GCA_964471145.1 uncultured Eubacteriales bacterium
ATCGGCGGTAACTATGACAATGACGGCCGCTTTCCGGTCGACTGGCTTATGGAAAGATTTCCATACTGGCTTGACGGCTTTATCCCGCTTGCATGGCTGCTAGACGACAAGGAAATGAAGGAGCGGGTCAATGGATATATGGATTATATCATAAAGAACCAGGCTGATTGCAGCTGGATGTCACCGCTGTACAACTTAAAGAGTGATAAGAACAGCTTTGCGTTGTGGGATGTTTTTATTATGCTTAAAGTATTTGTACTGTATTACGGAGTCTCAGGGGATGAGCGTGTCGAGGAAGTTGTATATAATGCATTCAAGGCAATAGACAGGCACATAGACGGTCATACCCTGTACAACTGGTCGCAGACAAGATGGTTTGAATGTTTCGGTGCTCTCTGGTGGCTCTATGAGAGAAGGCAGGAGAAGTGGATATTGCATCTTGCCTCCAAGCTTGCTGCACAGGGATTTGACTGGTTTTTATTCTTCAGGAACTGGCCTTACAGGGAACCCGATCAAAAAGGCCGGTGGAGCCAGATGAGCCATGTTGTAAACAATGCAATGATGCTGAAGGCGGGAGTTCTGCTTTGGAGAATGACAGGCTCACAGGAGCACTTTAACTGTGCTGAAAGCATGGTTGAACTGCTTGACAGGTATCATGGAATGGTTACCGGTGTTTTTACAGGGGATGAATGCCTTAATGGTAAAAACCCGGTGCACGGAACCGAGCTTTGTGCAGTTGCAGAATACCTGTATTCACTTGAGACCCTTTTACAACATACCGGCAGGGTGCACTGGGGCGACCGGATTGAAAAAATTGCATATAATGCACTTCCTGCTACCTTCAGTCCAGACATGTGGACCCATCAGTATGACCAGCAGGTAAACCAGGTACAGTGCAGCAGTCAGGAAACCTCCATCTTCGGCACAAATGACGGACAGGCAAATATATTCGGCCTTGAGCCACAGTACGGATGCTGTACTGCAAATCTGAGCCAGCCCTGGCCCAAACTTGCGATGTCAACAGTCATGAGAGCAAAAAACGGGCTTGCTGTCACTGTTTATGCCCCGTGTGAAGTGCAGACCAAAGTCAACAACCGGAAGGTCTCTGTATCGGTAGATACTGATTATCCGTTCAGGGACAATATAAGTATTAAAGTCAGCACAACCAGGGGGAACAGATTTTCTCTATTGCTCAGGATCCCTCAATGGTCCCAAAATGCCAGTGTAAATATTGAAGGCAGAAGTGTCAGTGTAAAGGGTGGCGAATTCTATTGTATTGACAGAGAATGGGGCAGTGATGATGTTTTGGAGCTGCATATCCCTGCAAATACCTGCATTGTACAAAGACCCAACAACCTGTATGCCGTTACACGCGGGCCGCTTGTTTTTTCACTGCCTGTTAAGGAAAAATGGGTGAGGATAAACGAGGGCCTGGCCGGACACGAATATCCCCACTGCGACTACGAAGTTTATCCACAATCCCCGTGGAACTACGGGTTATGCTTAAACAGGAACAACCCGGGGGCCTCCCTGGAACTTGAACAGAGGATTATGAGGGAAATACCCTTTTCTCCGGAAGGTGCACCTTTAGTATTAAAGGTAAGGGGTAAAAAGGTGGACTGGTCAATGGAAAACGGATCGGCAAAACCTTATCCTGATATGAACTGGGTATCTGATAAAGCCGAAGATCTTGAACTGATACCTTATGGGTGCACGAACCTCAGGATGACCGAAATGCCTATTGTCTGAAAGGAGAACATATGAAAAACAAAAACAGGTTTGATAATTGCGGAAAAAACATCGTACCGTCCCCTGATTCAGATGCCTGGAAAACCTGGTATGCCGCAAACACATGCAGTCCCTTATTCAGGAGAAAAAAGTGTAATGGAGAAACAATGCTTGAGATACTTATTCAACAAAGAAATCATGTGTTCGGCAAATGGATATGCAATGTGAAAGGCATAGAACAAAACCACAACTATTTTTTCAGGGCAGAGTACAGTTGTAGAAATATTGAAAAGGAAACAGTAAGTGTCTCAGCAATGGTTTCCTGGAAATCTTCTGATGGCAGGGTCATTGTAAGGGAATATGCAAAAAAGCCCTCTGACTGTAACAGCAGGTGGAAAGTAATAGAATCAGTCTTTCAGGCTCCCCCCGGAGCAAGCCAGGTTCTTATAGAGCTCCAAATGAGATGGGCATTAAATGGTTCTGTGGTCTTCAGACTACCTTCGATGATGGAATGCGGAATAGTCAGCAAGAGAAAGGTTAGAATAGCCACTACATTGATAAGGAATTTTCATAACAGCATGGAAAAAAATCTTGATAATGTGCTGCAGCTGCTCGACAGGGTCAGGGAGCACAAACCTGATATTGTCTGTTTTACTGAAACCGTATTAAGTATTGGTGTTGATTTGCCGTTAAACCAGCTGGCAACGAGTATTCCAGGTGAATTTTCTGATATCATTGGTGAGCGCTGTAGAAAATATGGCTTTTACGTGGTATTAAGCATGATGGAAAAAGAAGAAACCCTCATATACAATACGGGTGTGCTGATAGACAGAAAGGGCAGGGTAGCAGGGAAATACAGAAAAACACACATGCCCCTTGAAGAAGCGGAACAGGGTATAGTGCCGGGTAACACATATCCTGTATTTGACACTGACTTTGGCAGAATTGGTATCCTTATTTGCTGGGATCAGAATTTTTCAGAGCCTTCAAGAATACTGGCTTTGAGGGGGGCAGAGATTGTTCTTATTCCAAGTATGGCAACGGTCATCAGGCAGTGTGCCGCAAGGGCGGCTGACAACGGGCTGTATGTTGCAGTTTCAGGCAATTACGATGAAAACCCAAGTATAGTTATCAATCCAGTAGGAGAAATCATAGCAGAGGTCAAAGAGAAGGAAACAGGTTACTGTATTGCAGAAATAGACCTTAACAGGAAGCTTAGAAAGCACTGGCTCTCTGTTGGTGATGCGGATGGCGAAATGAGAAATGTTTTCCTTAACGAACGCAGGCCGGACATTTACAGGGATATAGTCAGATGATGGAGTTTAATTATTTGACTTTCTGTGAAAGTGGCAGTGTCACGTAAACGGCGGTACCCATGTTTTCTTTACTCCTGATGCCTATGCCATAGCTTTTACCATAAAACAACTTGATGCGCTTGTTAGTGTTTATCAGTCCTATGCTGCCCACAGAGTCATGATTATTCTCAAGCTTCTGTTTTACTTCCGAAAGCTTTTCTGCTGACATACCCCTGCCGTTGTCAACAACTGATATTTTGACTGTATTACTGGAAGAGGCTATTCGTATTCGTATTAAGAGTTTTTTATCCTGGGCCATACCATGCTTTATGCAGTTTTCAATTATGGGCTGGATTACAAGCTTTAGTATTTTTGTGCTTTTTATATCATGCTTATAATCCCAGATGCATTGAAGCTTTTCTTCAAATATCAGTTTTTGGATTTCAATATAGTTCTGTGTATTATCAATTTCCTCTTTAATCTCTATTAGTTCATTTGAACTGGAAAGCGAAAATTTAAGAATATCTGACAGGTTTTCTATCATTTTGTTTGCTCCGCCGGGTTTACCGCACATTGATATTATTTTCCAATTTATGGTGTCCAGTGTATTGTATAAAAAATGAGGGTTTATTTGAGACTGCAGTGCCATTAATTCCATTGACTTGAGTTTGAATTTTTTTTCTGACAGCTGCACTTTCAGATAACTTTGTTCAATAAATGTTTTTAAAATATTGGATATGATATATCCGTATTCATCATTTATTCTTGAAGGCAAAGGAGGTAATTTTCTGCCTTCTTCGGCCGCAACCAGTATGGATGTAATTTTGTTTAATCTTCTGTAATCAGTTTGTGTTCTGATGAATGCCACCACAATACCCAGTACCAGGGATAACAGCAGTAAAACCAGCGTGATGTAATTCAATTTGGAGGACAATTGAAAAAAAACCTTGTCGGGTACAATAGAAAAATATTTCAGACCGTAGTTTGATTCTGAGAGTCTGGTTATAACATAATCTGCACCATCCATACTATAATTAAAGAAGTTGTTTTCATTATTTGACATATCGGATATGTAATCATTATTGATGACATTACCCGTTTCGCTCATGGCAATGATTTCGTTATTACTGTCTGTTATTGCAATGCATTGTTTGTCATTTGTTGATAGTCTGTTAATCAGGTTTTCTATGTATGACGTATCAATGTTCAGAACTATTAAGCCGTTTATAAAGCCGGATCCTGAAGAATGAATATATCTGCATATTGAAAAAACCTTAATTGATTCCTTTTGAAAACTGCTGTATTGGGTCTGTCGGATTTCCGTCCATATCTTATCACTGCCAAGATTGGCATTGTAGCTATCATGCCATTTTACGTCATAAAAGGACTGAAGGTTTACTTTACCTTCATTTGTTGTATGAAAATTACCGTTTGCACCATCAAGATAAACATAAATGGAATGTATATATGGTCTTGAATCAGCAAGAGATTTTGTAAACTTGACTATTGTATTATTTATCACATAATCTTCATATGTTTCGATATTTTTTTCAAGCAGTCTCGTAAAAGTTATGGAGAAAAGTTGATTTCTATCAAAATATAGCTTAAGCGAATCAACTTCCCTGATTATAAGGTCGATGTTTTCACGTGTGAGTTCAAGTAAACTTGTATTTGATTCTTTTATCTCCTTCTTTAAATAATGCTGTGTAATTGCATTGGAAAGGAAGCCGGATAAAAGTATGGGGATTATTAGTATCACAAGCAATCCCAGAAGCTTTTTTATGAAAAAAAATTTTTTCATATCATTTCCTTTTTATCATTTTGTCTGTACGTTTTCTATAACATTGAAATTAGCTCTATACTCCTTGGGCGTTTTTCCGTAAAAACGCTTAAATGCCCGTGAAAAATTCCTCGAATTGCTGTAGCCAACTTTTTTGGCAACGTCATATGTCTTTAAATACGTATCCCTTAAAAAAGACAGCGATTCTTCCATTTTAACTTGTGTCAGGTAATCTGAAAAGTTCTTCCCCGTCTGCTTCTTGAAGTATTTGCTCAGATAATGCGGATTCATGTGGATATGTGCTGCGACATTCTCCAGTGTTGCTGTCCTGTAATTAACTTTAAGAAAATGCTCAGTTTTTTTAATAATCTTATCAGAT
>CAYYGK010000144.1:0-7274 GCA_964471145.1 uncultured Eubacteriales bacterium
TCAGAATAATTGCCCTTATCCTGTCCCTGTTCTTAACAAGGTATGCCATATCCGGTATTACCAGATCAATACCAAGCATTTCATCTTCGGGAAATGCGATGCCGCAATCTACTACAATTATCTCATCTTCGTACTCAAAAACCGTAATGTTCTTTCCAATTTCCTGCAAACCGCCCAGCGGTATTACCTTTATTCTGTCATTGTTGTTTGTCACTAAAACCTCCACATTTTCTTCTGTGTCTTTTTTTCATATTATAACACACCTGCATTCATATCTGCAAAAGGAATTTTAGCTCCAATCAACAGCTTTTCTCTCCCACAGCACCCTTTCATAAACAGCTTGAGTTTTTTCTGCCGCAGCCCTCCAGGTAAACTCGCTTCTTGCTTTTTTTGTTGCCCTGTCACTTATAGCGGCAGCAATCTGCTCGTTTTTAAGAATCTGCAGTATACACTGCGCCAGCGACTCTTTGCTGCCTGCGATACATTTAAGTCCATCAGTTCCATTCTCTACAATCTCCCCAAGTCCACCACAATCCGAGACTATGACAGGCACGCCTGAAGCCATGCCCTCAAGCGCAGTTATACCGAAAGGCTCAAACATACTGGGCACAACCATTACATCAATGCATCCGTACAGTCTTTTCAAATCTTCATCCTCAATATATCCAGTGAAATAAACCTTATGGGATATGCCCATTTTTTCACACTTCTCTTTTAGAAACCCGAGCATAGGACCCTTGCCGGCCAATACAAACTTGGCAGTTCGGTAAGCATTAAGTACCAAAGGTACCGCTTCAAGAAGTACCTGCACACCTTTTTCTTTAACCATCCTGCCTATAAAGAATACGATTTTTTCTTCATCCAGGGCATATCTTCTCCTGAAAGTAACATCTCGCAGGCAATCAAAATCATCACAATCTACAGCATTCTTTATAACATCAATCTTATCTGCAGGCAGTGAAAAAGCATTTTTTACATGCTCCTTCATAAAATAACTGTTTACTATCACACGCCAGGATTCATACGTAACCCACCATTCAATACTGTCTATAAGCTTTTGTGTCTGACTGCTAATACCTCCATTCCTTCCACATTCTGTAGCATGGATGGTGGAAACCAGCGGTGTCACAAATGCATTCTTTAATACCTTGGCAGTACAGGCCACAAGCCAGTCATGAGCATGGATTATGTCAGCACTTTCGGCCTCTCCTGTACTCACCGCCTTTTCAATCATGGCAAAATTCATGTTTGTTACCCAATCGGTAAAGGAATTTGTATGGATACTGTATGCTTTAACACGATGTACCGTAACCCCATCCCTGCTTTCAAACTCGCAGCATCCTCCGTCAAGGCAGGTAAAAACCGATACCGTATGCCCTATTTCAACCAGATTTCTGGATAAATAATAAACAACCCTTGATATACCCCCCACAATTCTGGGAGGATATTCCCAGGTAAGCATGAGAATCCGCATGAAATCTCCCTTTATTATTTTTTATTGGTATTAAGAGTTTTCCCGATTAGTACAATATTATTTAATCCTGCTCAATGTATTGACAAAAATATGATTTGGCAATATAATTTTATATGCGGAAGTTCTCTTTTTTTGTCCGGATTAACATGGAAGAAGCGGAGTCATCGACTCCGTTTCTTTATGCAAAAAAAACCCTGTTCACAAGGAACAGAGCCTGTGGCTGCGGAACTAGGATTCGAACCCAGACAAGATGAGCCAGAGTCACCTGTGCTACCATTACACAATTCCGCAGTAAATCTTCAAAAATATTATAGCATTATCAGATATTTAATTCAACCCAAAATTCAATTCAGGAAAAACAGTTCAATTACTTAGAAAAAAGTAGTATAATATATATATAAATTGATATTCAATGGAGGCAGGGCATGAAACAGATTGTAGCACCGGTTATCATCGTATTTCTGATACTTTCTTCACTGGCATCAACCCTTTTGGTAGCTTTGGTTGTTCCTATGCCGCTTGTTTTCAAAATTATACTCTGTATTGTGCTTCTTGCTGTCGCAGCCACACTCGTTTCGGTTCTGGTCGAAAGAATAAGGGAAATTTGGGAGGAGGACCAAAATGATTTTAGTAAATACTGATTTTATTACAGGTAAGGAACTTGAAACACTTGCAAAACACCTTGGCAAAGACATCTTAAGCGTTTTCAAAACACTGGTGGGTGGAGAGCTTAAGGCATATGTTGAAATGATAAATGAGGCACGGTCCATTTCAACAAAGAGAATGGTTGAAGAAGCGGAAAAACTGAACGCTGATGCTGTTATAAACATCAGGTATTCTACCAGTAACGTAATGCAGGGAGCTGCAGAAATACTCGTTTATGGAACCGCTGTTAAATTCAAGTAAACGGGTTTGCCTTTTTAACCTTACCTGCTATATCAGCTACAAGAAGCTGCAAGGCAGTTATATCGGCAATCAAACCCGTTTTGATTGAGCAATCCGTGTTAAGGCACTTTTTGAGAATATCTTTTAGTTCATCGGTCTTAAAGCTTTTTGACTGTTTAATTAGCTTTGAAACGACAAAAACAGGCACTTTAAGTCTACCTGCGGCCTGGTTTCTGCCTGTGCCTTTCTTGAGCATATGCTTCATCTGCAATATCTGGCGTATCTGCCGTGCAATAAGAAACAGGATAAGTGGAACAGGTTCTCTTGAGGCAGTCATCTCCTCGAGTAGTTCAAATGCTCTCTTACGGTTTCTGGCAGCGATAGCATCTGTAAGGTCAAAAATCCTTGATTTTATTGACTTTGTACATACTGATTCAATATCATTTATGGTGATGGTATCACTTGAGTCTTCCGTGTATGCTGCAACCTTATGCATTTCCTCCAGTATTGCATACATCTCCTGCCGGCTGTATTCAACCAGTTTTGAAGCTGCGGCATAGTCAATTTTTTTACCCATTTTTCCCAGGGTTTGCACAACCCATTTGACAAGAGTCCCCGGAGCCTGAAAATCGAACTTTAATACACAACCGTTCTTTTTTACAGCCTTTGTGGTCTTAAGCCTGCTGTCTGCATCTCTTTCATTAAAGACAAGGTTTATATAAGAAGGAAGACCTGCGACCAGACGGGGCAATCCTTCACTCAACGCAGTATTTGCCCTGGCAAACGCCCCGCTGTTTCTGACAACAACCAGTTTTTTTGTTGAAAAAACAGGCATAGTCTCACAGGCATCAGCTATATGCTGAAGCTCACAACCTTCATGGAGGACAATACTGTTAAACTGCTCACTTCCCTGGGCAACTGTTTTTCTCCTTATCATTTTCAGATAGTGGTCCTTCAGGTACTCCTCGCTCCCGAAGAACAAGCAGACCCCGGGTATGTCCCCTTCATTTATCTTTTTTTTAAATGTTCTAAGTTCCAAATACATCGCCTCTGTCTGCTTTAATACTTAAATTCTATCACATCATTAAATTCACGTGCAATCATAATCCTCTGCTTTTTAGCCCGTCCAGCCATTTTTTTATCCATACCCTTCTGCCATCAGTCTTCAGGATAACAGCCCCATCCTCCTCCGTGCAAAACTGTGCAATGCCCATTGAGTTTAGCCTCTGTACAACCTCATCTGAGGGGTGTGCCGGATGATTGCCCGCACTTATCACTGCAGCACGAGGTCTAACTGTGTCCAGAAATTCCTGTGACGACGAGGTACCCGAACCATGATGCGCTACCTTTAAAACATGTGCGGACAAATCCATGCTCCTGTCAAGCATCGCTCTTTCTGCCCCGGTTTCAACATCACCTGTAAACAGTATAGCCGTGTTCCCGTAAAGCAGTCTCAACACCAGCGATCCATCGTTACCCAAAAACCTTGTATTCCTTGAGGGATGCAATACTTCCATGACCATCCGTTTTCCTGTCATTATCCTGTCACCCGTATTGACTGCTGTAACGCAAATACCTTTTTCTTCTGCAAGCCTTACAAGTTTTTCAAATGATGGCTGGCAGGTATCCCCCGGCAGAATAAGGCGCTTAACCACAAGTGCTTCCATCACTTTCTCAAGGCCTCCTATATGGTCACTGTGCTCATGAGTAGCAATAATCGCATCAAGTTCCAGCGCTCCCAGCTCCAGCAGGCATGGAACCACTTCTCCCCGCTCTCCTCCGTCAATTAAAAATTTATACCCTTTTGGCGTTTCTATATAAACGGAATCGCCGTTTCCCACATCAATAAACACTACTTCAAGCTTTCCTTCCAGAATTTTTTCAGCCAGTGCCGGCAGTGAAAAAACCAGAAGAACAACAACTGCAACCGGTAATGCCTTCTTTATTTGTATTGATTTACGGGGAACATACCATAAAAACAAAATGAGTAATATGTAGTATGCAGCAATTGCTGCCGTTGAAGGAGTAGCCAGTGTTTTTACCGCAAAGGGCAGCTTTGAAGTGAATCCTGCAGTAAACAGCACAATACTCAGCATTGCATAATTTATATGGCCCACAGCCTGTGAGAAGAATATGCTTATGCCTCCAACTGCTGTCATAACCAGCCCCAGTATGGTTATTATACCCGTAAGCGGAATAACTATCACATTAGACAATATTGAAATAATAGAGACACTGTTAAAGTAAAATGCAGACAGCGGTATGACACCCAACTGGGCTGAAACAGTACCTGCTATGGTATCCTTGATTATATCCGGTATCTTCAAGCCTTTCATAAGTTTTTTTACATTGGCATAAAACAGGCACAGGGAAACAGTTGCTGCAAAGGAAAGCCTGAATCCTACGCTAAACAAAATAAATGGATTAAACAAAAGCATAACAAGCGCCGCAAATGCAATACTTGTATATACATCTGTTTCTCTGCGGAATATTTTGGCCAGCAGCATCACATCAGCCATTATCACAGCCCTTACTACAGAAGGTTCAAAACCAGTTATCAGTATAAAAATTTTAAGAAGCACAATAATTATGGCCCTGGACAGCAGGCGGTTTATTCCTGTCCTGTTAAACAAAAATAAAAGCGGCAGCACTATAAATGCCACATTAGCCCCTGATACTGCCATTATATGCAAAAGACCTGAATCAGCAAAAGCCTTTTCAACATCTTCTCCCAGATCATCCCTGTATCCTATCAGCATGCCGTTGAGCAGTGCTGCCTGCTGTGTGGGAAGACTTCGGTTTATGATACCTGTCATGGCTTTTCTAAGTGCGTTACCCAGTTTTACAGCTTCAGAGCCTCCGGACTTTCCGGTCTTTACTACAGAATCCCCCCTTGCAAACAGTACACCGCAAACGCCTTTTTGTGCAAGATATGTCCTCTCGTCAAATCCCCCTGGATTTCTCGAACCGGAAGGTTTAGCAAAATATCCTTTGACAAGTATGCCTTCCCCATATCCAGGGCTGATACCGCCTCTGCCGGAAAGAATAACTCTGACTTTCATGCTGGTCTCTGATTCTCTGCCGGTATCACAGCATGTTACCTCCGTAATCCTGAAAACAAAACGCGTCCTGTATTCCCCCTCTTCCGGAACGGAATCTACAAAACCTTGCGCACTCACATACTCACCGGAAAAAGAAGTTGCCTTTTTTTCAAGTGACCGGCTTGCAATAGCATATTCAGTGCAACCTGCAGCAAAAAACACAACTGCAGCAATAAAAATACATTCCCTGCACCCAAAAAATGCACAACCGGCAACAGCTACAAAAAGCATTATTCCTGACAGTATCAATAAGAAGTTCAGGGAATGTATTTCATGTGCAGCCGCTATGCCGGAAGCAAACATCACAGTAATAGCTACAAGAGGTCTCTTCAACCCGCACTCCCCCCTACACACTGCGTGTAATTAATTGTAAACTACATGCATTAATTTGTCAATTTGGATTGAAAAAGTATATAATTATCTGAAGTGTCTGCCCATTATTTCCACCTTAAGTTCTTCCGGCAAACTGCCATATCTTTTGTATACTGTTCTTATGTGAGTAAATCCGTTATAAAGCCAGAATTGCTTTCCTGCAGTGTTTTCCTCAAGCACGCTCACATACGCCCTGCTGATATCACGGTCTTTTAAAATTCTTCCTGTTAACTGCCTTAAAGCTGTACTCCCGTATCCCTTCCTCCTGTAACATGGAAGTATTACAATTGAGTTGATCCAAAGAGTGCATTCGTTTTCCGGTCTGAGCCCTGCCCTGATTACTCCGGCAACCTTGTATGGATTATTTACACAGACTGCTGTAAATATCTCATTGCTGCTTGATGCAGCCTCCAGATATTTATATATTATAGTCTTATTTGTCACAGGCAGACTTATTCCGGTTGCATAGACTGAATCAGGGCTGCTGTTGTAAACTTCTGCGACAGTAGCAATCATGCCTTTTTCAATGGTCTTAAGACTTAGCATCGAACCGTTGGTATTAACAATATACAAACCCATCACCTTGTTTAAAACGCTTTGGCAGTTCATGCAGCCTTAAGATATTCCCTCATAAGCCTGGCACTCTCAACAGCCTTTCCTACCGGATGGTTATTAAAAGACACTGCCGTATAACCCGAGTCCCCCTTAATCTCATTAATCCTGGGGACCCATTCCATAAGTTCTTCTCTGCTATAACGGTAATCATAGCGTTCAGAACCTTTGCCTCCATACCAGCTTTTTGCATTACGTCCGTGAAACCTGAAGTATGCTATTTCTGAAGTCACCGCTGCGGCTTTTCCCGGCAGTCCCTTAATATTTGGCTGATCAATACTGACAAATCCAAGATTCTCCTCCTTGAGAAGTTTTGTTACGCCTCCCCTGAACCATTTTATATTTCTGAATTCAACATTTATTTTATACCCGTCAAACCATTGCCTGAGCGTTTTCAGATACTCAATATTCTCTCTGTTGAAATGAAATGAATATGGAAACTGGGCCAGTAGACACAAGAACTTTCCGCTTTTTGTAAGAGGACTTAACGAATTTAAAAACATATGTGCTTCATCATATGAAAGGTTCCTGTCATGAGTAAATCCCTTGTAAAGCTTGACCGAAAACATGAAACCTTCCGGCGTTTTTCGGTCTAGCCCTTTAAAAAGATTAATTCCCGGCATGTGGTAATATGTTGAATTCACCTCAGTAAAATTGAAGTGGCGTGAATAGTATTCAAGCATGCCTGAGCTCTTTATGCCCTGCGGATAGAACGGACCTGTCCAGTCATCATATGAGTATCCGGCGGTCCCGATTAACAGCGTATCTTTGTTTTGCTTTTCCAACTATTCACTCCCCTCTCCTGCCTGTATCGGCAATACTATACTGAA
>CAYYGK010000145.1:0-7136 GCA_964471145.1 uncultured Eubacteriales bacterium
GCATATATTGATATGTCATAGTCATTTATTATCACTGAAGTAACCATATCTTTAAAAAGGAGGCCACATGCTATACCCGCACCACCCGCATAGGGCTCTACATATACACCATTTATTAAGTTGTTTGCTCTTATAATATATTCTATTTTATTATAAAGCTTCGATTTACCTCCAGGGTATCTTAGAGGTGAATAAGACCTTGGCATGTCAACATCTCTCCTTTCTCCAAACATTATTACGGCATGAGTGTAATATTGTTTTTTCTCGCAATTTTATTGTACTTTATTCTGAACTCTTTTAGGAAGTTTCCTATTTCTTCAAAATGGTGTTTGTTTAATTCAAACCATTTTTTTGTTTATCCCTATTTTCTTTTCCCTCATAATTATCCCAGCTATTACTCATAAAAATATCTTTTGAAAATGCATACTCAGTTGCTGCACTTACTTGATCCCACGCTTCACTTTCTAAAGAATGTAGAAACTCATAGAATACCATTTCAGGATTAGTTTCTCCAGGAAGTTTCATAAAAGGTTATGTCTTATTAGGGATACCTGAGTCTCCATCAAGTATAATTATCGAATCTTCAAAAAAGCTAGGGTCATGTTTATAGAGAGATTTATATTGATCACATCCCATTTTTATTTCAGCAACTCGGAAGTTTGAACGCATGGGGATATATTCCATTAGTTTTGTCACAAACCACCTGGCTTCATCATCCTCAGTAAAAATATTAACTTTAAATATATTGTATCTCTCCCCACCTTCTGTTATTTCATTATATATTACTCTATCAGTTGGTGTTTCTATTATTTTTAACGGCCCATTTGCAGAAGTCAAATATATTAATTCAACTTTATTAATTTCATTAGTCCTATTATGTCGAGTTTCTTTTCTCAAAATATCAAGCAAATATAAACTATGTGTAGTGAATATAACTTGTATTGAATACAGTTGTGCATATTCTTTTAAGACAGATAAAAGATTCCTTTGTGCAGCTGGATGGAGAGTTGCATCCAATTCATCAATACACAGAACTCCTCCAGTATAACTATCAACATTATTTCTGCTTTGGCGCTTAAATGACAATAATGCAAGAATAATCTTACCAAGATTGTTTTGTCCAGCTGAATTAACAAATGCATCATAGCAGTCTGTTGATATTCCAATATTCGTTAAGTTGGACTTGTTTGTCTGTACTATATCAATTGACTCCAATCCATTCATAGAACCTAGTATTCTGTTATAAAGCTTGGTAAATTCTACTTTTTCTTCTTTTGAAATCCTTATCTCTTTTTTCTTGAAGTCGCTTGATTTTGGTGAAATTTCAGCTATAGGATATAATCGGCTTAAACCTAAGAACAAAGATGCATGTTTAAATTTTGATTCTGTTTTTTTACCACCATCTACTCTTTTAGGAATAAGCCTAAACCTATCACCTTTATCTTGCCATGTAATACGAAATGAACTATTATCAACTACTTCTCCATCACTATCAATCATAGTAATATCGTACTCCACTAATCCTCTTTCATGAATATCATAGCGCTTTGAAGCATTAAACAATTCGCTAAATTCACTTCTAAATTGTGAATGATGAATAGGCTTACCCTGACCAACCTTCAATTCAGAACTGTGTGCAATCATTCCCAAAAGAGTTGATTTGCCAGTAGCATTTCTTCCAGCAATGGCTGTAATGTATTTACCGCAATTAAATGAGATATCTTTGAACAATCTAAATTTATTTATTTTGACAGTTTTAATATACCTTATATTATCCATGATACATTAACAGCCCCCTAATTCCACCAATATAATTTCTATTTCATGCAATTTTACTATATTATAGGATTATATTACCACACATTCTGACACTCATCAACATTCTCCTAATAAACCACTAAACAGATTCATTTAGATTACTTATAATCTATAATAACACTAGTAAAATAGCTTTCATTCAGTCCAATTTATTCATTGCGTATTCCTATTTTATTTTACCCTATATAGGGGGGCCTATGAGGTTAAGTGCAAGTGCTCAAGCAAAGCCTTTTGAAGCAAAGCAGAAAATTTAACTCCGTCATGCTCTGCAACAGTATTTAACCATTGGGGTATTGTAAGTGTTTTTTTGATAGCTTTGTTCCCATATTTTCTGGAATACTCATCGAGATCAACAGGAATGAGATTTACAAAACTGTTTGCATTTTTTACTTTAATACTATGAATATCAGAAGGACCCGGTATTTTTTCTTTATCTTCAATACTTGTCATTAACCATCCGTTTGCAGCATCAATCGCCATCTCTAATGATTCTTGCAGTGTATCTGCACCAGTGGTACACCCTGACAAATCAGGAAATTCCACTGTATAACATTTATCTGCTTCATGATAAGTAAAAATAGCCGGATATACAAGTTTCATTACATTATCTCACTCCAATTATTAAAAGTCCTGCTTGTCTTAATATATTGTTGACAATTGGTGTTTTTATATCTTCACTACATCTGCGAATCGTAATTTTACCTTTCTTTATATCATGAATATATTGGTGATGTGAACCAACAACCTTTTTTTTCACCTCTTGCCAATATTAGTATAGCACGTGCAGCACGTATTGTCAATCCACAGCATAACTGTGAGCTGCAGATATCCTCTGGCTCAGTTGACATAGCAAACAAAACTTTGAACCTCTTTTTAGGTTCAAAGTTAATTTGACAATCCACCTTTTAACAATGAAACTGACCTGTTACATTTCTATAACCGTCTTTACTACATCATCCTTATGGTCAATATTGTACTTAACAGCTTCTTCTACTTCTTTAAAACCAAACCTGTGTGTTACAATCTGCTTTAATGGTATCAGACCATTTGCAACTGACCCAATGGCATCCGGATACAGATTCCTGTATCTGAATACGGTTTTTATGCTCGCCTCTTTTGATATAAGCCTGCACATGTCAAAAGGTACCGGGCCATCAGGAACCATCCCCACCAGTACGATAGTTCCCCCTTTTTTTATCAGGTCCACTGTCTGCCGGGTAGCAGTACTGCTGCCCGCCGTTTCAAAAACCAGGTCTGTTCCCTGCCCGTCTGTAATTTCCATAACCCTTTGTGCTACATCAGCATCATCAGCCTTAATTACCTCTGATGCCCCAAGATTGTGCGCCATACCAAGGCGTTTTTGAACAAGATCGACTGCAAATATCCGTGTAATACCCACTGCCTTCAAGGTCATCAGAGTTACCAGTCCTATGCACCCGCAGCCCAGCACTACAGCACTCATACCCAATTGGGCTTCTGACTGTTTCACAGCATGAAACGCTACTGCCAAGGGTTCTATAAGTGCCCCCTCTATGGTTCCCATGCCGTCGGGAAGTCTATATGTCATATCCGAAGGGTAGGCAACATATTCCACAAATGCACCATCATACGGAGGGGTAGCCATAAACATCATATCAGCGCATAGATTATACCTGCCTGTTTTGCAGTAGCTGCACCTTCTGCAGGGAATGCCGGGCTCCAGAGTCACAAGGTCTCCTTCGTTAAAATCCCTTACCTTGCTTCCTGCCTTTACAACCTCCCCTGCACTTTCATGTCCAAGTACCATGGGGTCTTTCACCACAAAATCCCCTATCCGGCCATGCTGGTAATAGTGTATATCGGATCCGCACAAACCTACATGCCTGATTTTCACCAAAACTTCATTGTCTGTTGGTTCGGGTATTTCCCGCTCCATAAATTCAATCCTGCCCGTTTCCGTCATTACCGCTGCTTTCATCTTCTTATTCATCTTCTTACATCCTTACCGGCAAGCTTTTCATAGAACTGGATTATGCCTCCATGGTCATCGTTTTCCTTACCATCAACCTTTAGCGCCTGCATTATTTCCATCACCTGGCTGGTAAGAGGAACGGGTACCCCTGTTGCATGCGCCGCATTAATAGCATTCATAAGGTCCTTGATATGCAGTGCTATCCTGAAACCCGGTTTGAAGTTGCCTTCCAGTGCAAGCGGAACCTTTGCATCAAGAACAGTACTGCCTGCAAGCCCTCCTCTTATCGCATTATATACCTTCTCCGGGTCAACACCTGACTTTGTGGCAAGCACCATCGCTTCTGACATTGCAGCTATGTTAAGCGCAACTATTATCTGGTTTGCAAGTTTTGCCACATTCCCACTTCCAATATCCCCAACAAGTACTGCGGAAGCACCCATTACCATAAGGATTTCCCTGACTTCTTCAAATGTCTTTTCAGGCCCTCCTGCCATTATGGACAGGGTCCCATCAATTGCTTTAGGCTCTCCGCCGCTTACCGGGGCATCCAGCATTATAACTCCCTTTTTTTCAACCTCTTTGGCGATTTCCCTTGTTACGGTGGGGTCTATTGAACTCATGTCAATAAGTATGGTTCCTTCTTCTGAGCCTTCCAGTATACCACCGCTTCCCAGAACTGCCTGCTTTACTTCCGGAGAATTGGGAAGCATTGTAATCACTATCTCGCTTCTTTGCGCTACATCCTTTGACGAGCTTCCCTCTTTTGCTCCCGCTTTCACCACTTCATTTATCCGTTCCTGCACTATGTCATAGCATACCACCTCATAACCTCCATCAAGAAGGTTTATCGCCATGGGTTTTCCCATAATTCCAAGTCCTATGAATCCTATTTTCTTTTTCACGATACTCATCTCCAATCTTAAAATCAATTCTCCGGTATTAAAACTGCCTTCATTGCCTGTTTTGCTTCAACGAGTTCAAACCCTTCTTCCCATTTGCTCAATGGCAGTTCATGTGTTATTAACGGTGCTAAATCTATCTGTCCTCTTTCAAGCAATGTCAGACATTTTTCCCATACATCCCAGGTATGGCTGAAATGCCCTTTAAGGGTTATCGATTTTGCAATGATGGGATCAAGAGTAAATCCTACAGGCTCTGGTCCCCATCCTACCTTGGTTATCTGTCCCTCAGGCCTGACAGCATCCATGGACAGTCTAAGAGTGGAGGATGAGCCTGCGGTATCAACCACCAGGTCAGCTCCGTACTTATCGCCAATGCTCATGATAACAGGAAGCGGGTCCTCCCTGCTGCTATTTATGACTTCTGTTGCACCGTATCTAAGAGCTGTCTCAAGCCTCCTGTCATCCCCCCTGGTTCCAATAACCAGTATTCTGCCAGCTCCCGAAATCTTAGCTACAGCTGAGCAGAGTATGCCGATAGGACCTGGTCCAATTACAACCACTGTATCTCCCGGTTTTACACTGCTGTTTACCGCCACTGCCTTATAGGCAACGCACAGAGGCTCAATAAGGCTTGCTTCCTTCATTCCCACTCCTTTTGGCAGCCTGTGCAGTATCCCTGCCGGTACCCTGATATATTGTGCAAAAGCTCCATGGGTATGAAATCCATAACCATTGCGGTGCCTGCACAGATGATACCTGTTGGTGTGGCACAGCATGCATTCACCACAGTAATCGGCGTGGGTTTCTGCAGTAACCCGGTCTCCTGCTGAAAAACCATTAACATCCTTCCCTGTTATTTCAACTATTCCGGCAAACTCATGCCCAAGAATAAGCGGTACAGCTGTTTTGAAGGATACCTTGTTGAGATGAATATGCGGGTCTGTGCCGCATATGCCTGTGTATGCAACCTTAACAAGCACATCTGACGGCCCGATATCCGGAACAGCAACCTCTCTCACCTCAGTTGCACCCGGCGCACTGTCATACTTTACTACTGCCTTCATTGTCTTCATACTGTACACCCCGCCCCCTTTTTCATATTCCTGACTGCCTGTGCAATATTTCTGCTGGTCAGTCCATGGTATTCAAGAAGCTCTCCATAGCTTTGCGCTGACTGTCCAAAACAATCTTTTATACCCATGTTTTCAACAGGAATAGAACTTCCCTTCATTACACCGTTTACAATGTCGCCAAGACCGCCGATTATCGAATGCTCCTCAACAGTTAATATTCCCCTTGTCCCACTACAGCAACTTCTAATCAGTCTCCCCTCAACAGGCTTGAGCGTGCTTACGTTTATTACTCTGACAGATATGCCTTCGCCCTTTAGCATATCCGAAACCGATGCGGCAGCGGCCACCATGCTTCCGTGAGCAAACAGTGAAAAATCATCTCCATCCCTTATAACATTGGGTTTACCTATTTTAAAGTCTTCATCCCCGGGGAAAATGTCAGGCAGGTCGTTGCGGTTTAGCCTTATGTAAACCGGACCTTTATACCCGGCAGCTGCTTTTACCAGCTTTCGGGTTTCAAGTCCGTCACACGGGGTAAGCACCGTCATATTTGGCAATGCCCTCATTATGGCGATGTCCTCCACCGACTGGTGGGTAGCTCCGTCACCAAAATCAGAAAACCCATAACTTGAGCCGCATATTTTAACATTCAGGCTTCCTATGCATATGCTCTGCCTTATCTGGTCATATGCCCTTCCTGAAGCAAAAACAGCAAAGGAATTGATGAACGGTATTTTCCCGGCAAGGGACAACCCCGCAGCAAATGAAGCCATGTTCTGTTCCGCTATGCCCATCTCAAAGTGCCTGTCTGGAAAGGCCTCCTCAAAAAGACACCCCTTTGTGGATTTGCAAAGATCCGCATCCAGCACCACAATCCTGTCATTGTTCCTTCCCAGTTCCACCAGCATCTCCCCGTAAATCTGCCTCTGGTTTTGCATGTGTTTACAACGCCTCCCCCTCTATTCCCAGTTCACTGCAGGCCTTTTTATACTGTTCACTTGTCATGACACAGTTGTGGAATGCAGCATTGTTTTCAGCAAAGCTTACACCCTTTCCCTTTACTGTATCCGCAATAATCATGCAGGGGCGTCCTTCCATCTCATCCGCTGTGTCAAGAGCAGTGACAATCTGCTCCATGTCATGGCCGTTAATTACCATGACATGCCACCCGAAAGCCCTCCACTTATCCTCCAGGGAACCCGTATCAAGCCTTTTACAAGTGGGTCCCATTGCCTGCAAGCCATTGCGGTCCAAAATGGCAGTAAGATTGTCCAGCCTGTAGTGAGCGGCTGCCATGGCAGCCTCCCAGACCTGCCCCTCACCCATTTCTCCGTCTCCGGTTATGCAGTACACCGAATAGTCTTTGTTGTCAAGCTTTGCTGCAGCCGC
>CAYYGK010000146.1:0-7065 GCA_964471145.1 uncultured Eubacteriales bacterium
TATTGCGGTAAACAGCCCTGTGCGCAGCAGGTTTTCCCTCCTCACCGTTTCCTCTGTGCCGGAGCCCTCCTCCATCTGCTCTATCCTGCGTGATTCATGGGGATTTTTTGATTCGGGCACAAGCCTGTCTATAAAGGCTATTACCGCTATACCCCCAAGGAAGGAAGCCAGGGCCGCCCATGAACCCGCCTTCTGCCCGTAGATTTCAGTAAGCCGTGTATGTGCCTCCGGCAGTATCTCCATGAATGAAATATATATCATCACCCCTGCCGAAAACCCCAGTATAACGGAAAGCAGCCTCGTTTTGGTCTTGTCCCAGAAGAGCGTGAGCAGACCCCCTATACCTGTAGAAAGGCCGGCAAACAATGTCAGGCCGAATGCAAGAAGTACTGTATCACTGTCCATGTTTCACCACCCTGATAATTAATTGATAACCGTTATCAATCAAATACTATTCCAATTATCAATTCCTGTCAAGGTGTAATAAGGCAAGTGAATGATATGTATTTTTTATTATTTAAGAAAAATTATCTGCTTTTCAACCGTGCGATGAATTCATATCCCCTTATTTCAAATTCCGGTTCTGTTCCATTAAACTCTTTCATCAGGTCATATATTTTTGGTATTCCCAGCCCTATATCCTCCATATAGCCCAGGTTGATTAAGAATTTGCATATCAGGGGATTTCTCGTATAATGATTGCCGTATTTGATGTTTTCAAGCGTTATTGTATTGGGCAGTCTGCCGGGGCTTTTCACTTCAAGATAATCCTCAAAAATAAATATTCTGTTATGGGAGCCCGCAATGCTGTAATTTCTATGTACTGCAGCATTGATAAGCAGTTCGCGGAAAGCAGCGCCGGGGTACTCTAAGGTATCCGTACGCTTTAGCCCTTCAATATTCCCTGTTTTTCTAATATTTCTTAAAAAAAACTTCTCACAGTTTTCCAGCATCTCCGGAAGTGTGCCAAAAAAGTCTTGTCTGTCTATTATAGTACCTGACATTGAATTTCCCATTAGTTTTACAGCCGATATTTTTGAATAAGGCAGAAAATCCTGTGGTGCTTTCCCAAATATCAAAAGTCCTGCAACAGTAGCATTTATACCTTCCGAATTTCGCTTGACCACCTTTATGTTTTCCAGAAACTGTTCAAGTCCAATATTTATTTTGTTTATGTCTTTGTTAAATGTCTGAAGATAATATTTTCGTACCGTTTCAATGTCAATGTCATTAACTGTGGAAGTGGGAACGGGCATTTCGTCATAATGCAGCAGACCTGAGGATTGAAACAGCCTTGATAATTCCTCCCTTGAAGCTCTCCTTTTTGTAGAACCCACTCTTATGAAATAATAGTTTTGTTTGGTTTTGTAAGGTTTGTCTTTTCCCTTTTCAATTTCCACAACCATGACAGTTTTACCTTTAAAATTCTTCTTTTTAATAGGAGGGGTCGTTCCTGGTACACAATTATTTCTGCATATGTTGACGATTTTTTCTTCAAGGTTATTAAAGTCTGAAATTCCACATACTTCACCGTTGTCATAAATTCCAAAAAATATTCTACCACCTTCAGAATTTAAAAAGGCAACAATTTCTGAAGCAAGAGAATTTGGATTATCCAGTTTTTCCTTAAATTCTACATACATGTTTTCGCCATCAGCCAGGATATCTCTTAATGATTCTTCCGTAAGCAACCACCTCCTGTTCTCTTAATTATAGCTTATTTTCATTTGTCAAACAATATTATTGATTAATTATTTCCATTATATTCAAAACACCTTCCCTTACTTCCCTCATTCATAATATTTCTATTGAGGTTTTTGATGGCCTGTTTGTAGATACCGTTGAAACTTTTGATTCATTGGACAGCCTGGGTTAATCCTATGCTTCTGAAGCACCCCGTAATGCATTAATTAAGACTTTTCAAGAGAATGTTATGCCTGTAGATATATCAAAGCATTATTTTCATACTTATACAACATAATAAGATATGTATATTATGTGCTGAAAGGAGCTGCCTTAACAAATATGCTTATCAGTCTGGGATATGTCGGGCTGGTTTTGAATCTTGAGGACTGCACCCCCTCGGGAACTGTAACCGCCAGGACCTTCAACAGCCTCCCCGACAGGGAGACGGCATTTAACAAGCTGCGCAGAGTCGGCAGAAAGAACCTTTGCAATACCCTTCGTATTCTTAAGTACAATAAGGCCCTTGGCATAAAGGTATACCGTCTGACATCAAAGCTGATACCCCTTGCTACATATCCCGAAGCAGACAGCTGGGACTATACGGATGACCTTGCGGGTGAATTCAAAGAGGCGGGGGATTTCATAAGGGAAAACAACATGCGCATAAGTGCACACCCCGACCACTTTACTCTTTTAAACTCAAAGAGTAAAAGGGTCCTGGACAACTCAATAAGGGACCTGGATTACCATGTGCGTGTCTATGAGGCCATGGGGCTTTATGATTACAGGTACAAGCTTGTGATGCATGTTGGCGGCAGATACTCTGACAAGAAGGAGTCGGTGAAAAGGTTTGTTAAAAACTTTTCTGCGCTGCCCGAAAGGATAAGGCGCAGAATCGTACTTGAAAACGACGACCGCTCATATTCAGCATCCGAAGTGCTTTCACTGTGCAGGGAACTATCCATACCAATGGTTCTGGATGTTCACCACCACTCGTGTGTTAACAATGGTGAAAGGCTGGAAGATCTTTTAGGGCCTGCATTTGATACCTGGGATGAAGAGTGCCGGCAGCCCAAGGTTCACTTCTCAAGCCCCAGAGACTGCTCCAACAGGAGGTATCATGCAGACTACATAGAGTTTGACGAGTTTGTGTCCTTTCTGGAAATAGCATCTTACACAGACAGGGATTTTGACATCATGCTGGAGGTCAAAAAAAAGGACAGCGCCCTGCTGAAGCTGTCGGAACAGCTCAGGAAAACAAAGGGCATTGATGTGATAAGTGACGGGGAGTTCATTATGTGAAGCTGATCAGGAAGACAGCTCCTCTGCAAGCCTGACCGCCCTGTGTGCATCTGCTGCATAGCCGTCTGCCCCTATCTCCTGGGCATAGCTGCTGTTGACAACCGCTCCTCCTATCATAAACCGGCACTTGAGGCTCTGCTTTCTGGCAAGGTCTATGACCTCTTTCATCTCCACCATTGTGGTGGTCATCAGCGCAGAAAGTCCTATAATCCCTGCACCGGTCTCTTTAGCCCTGTCAACTATCCTCGCTGCATCAACATCCTTGCCCAGGTCCAAAACCTCGAATCCATGGTTTTTAAGCATAAGCCCCACTATGTTCTTGCCTATGTCATGTATATCCCCCTTAACCGTGGCCAGCACCACCAGTGTCCGTTTTTTGTATCCTTCATTGCTTTCTTCAAGCATCGGCTTTAAATATTCAAACGCTTTCTTTGCAGTCTCTGCGCTCCTTATAAGCTGGGGCAGATAATACTTCCGGCTGTCAAACAACTCCCCCACATGTGTAATGGCAGGTATAAGCCGCTCATCTACTATGCTCCCGGCGTCCTCCCCCTCCTTAAGTGCTTTCTGAAGCAAACCTGCTATTTCATCAGTATTTCCCTTTACAACACAGTTATAAATGCTCTCAGGCGTACCCTCCGGTTTCTTTATAACACCGACAGTCTCCTTCTCCCTCGAAAACCTCTCTATATAACTTATGCTTCCCTTGTCGGCTCCCGTAAGCACATCGCTTGCCATCCTTATACCCTCTGTAAGCTCTGACATCGGATTTGCTATCGCACACGTCAGTCCCTTTGCCACAGCCATTGCAAGAAATGCTGCATTTATCCATTTCCTCTGCGGCAGTCCGTAGGATATGTTGGACAGCCCTACAACAGTGCCGCACCTGAATACACTGCTGCACCAGTCAATAACTTCAAGTGCTTTCACTGCCGCATCCTGTTCTGATGAAACGGTCATTGCAAGACCGTCTGCCAGTATATCCTTCCTGGTATAACCGTAATCCAGCGCCTTTTCATATACTCGTTCAATTATTGAACATCTTGCTTCTGCGCTCTCTGGCACTCCTTCATCATCAAGCGGCAGCAGTATGAACATCGCCCCGTATTTTGCGGCCGCAGGCAGTACTTTCTGTAGCTTTTCACTTTCACCCGACACAGAATTTACCAGAGCCCTTCCCGGATAGATCCTCAGCGCCTTTTCGATGGCTTCCGGGTCGGATGAGTCTATGCAGAGCGGGGTGTCCAGGTCAACCGACACAGCCTCAACCATTTTAAGTAACGTTTCCTTTTCGTCAATACCCGGCATCCCTGCATTTATATCCAGGACAGCTGCACCGCTGTCCGCCTGCTCGAGGGCAATCCTCTTAACCTCCTGCATTTCACCGTTTTTCAGGGCCTTCTGGAGTTCCTTTTTTCCTGTAGGGTTTATGCGTTCCCCTATAATGGTAACCGGCCTGCCCATACCCAGAAACACAGTTTTCCGGGCTGAAGTCAGAACCCCTGTTTTTTCAGGCTGATATTCCACAGGACGCACCCCGGAGGTTTTTTGCTTTATCCTGCGGATAAACCCGGGAGTGGTACCGCAGCAGCCCCCCACAAGGTTAACACCTCTTTCTATGAATGAGTCCATATACCCTGCAAACTCATCCGGATCCATATTGAAGAACGTCTTTCCGTCCCTGAGCACAGGAAGCCCGGCATTGGGTTTTGCTATCAGCGGAACTCTTGCGTCTGCCTTCATGGAAGCAATAACGCCGGTCATTTCAGCAGGGCCGGTAGAACAGTTGCACCCAACGGCATCCGCACCCAGACTCTGCAGCGTAACAAGTGCGGTGGTGGGGTCTGTGCCTGTAAGTGTCCTTGCATCATCATTGAAGGTCATTGAGACACAAACAGGCAGGCTGCAGGTTTCTTTTACCGCAATAAGCGCCGCTCTTGCCTCCTGTATGTCAATCATGGTTTCTATTACAAAAAAATCAACTCCCCCGTCAACAAGTCCCTGTGCCTGCTCACGGTATATATCCACAGCATGCTCGAAATCCATATCGCCGAACGGCTGCACAAAATTTCCTGTTGTGGACAGAATACCTGCCACAAAAACCCCTTTCCCCACTGCCTTTCTTGAAATGCCTGCAAGTGTACTGTTAATTTCAACTGTCCTCTCACCCAGTCCGTATTCCTCAAGTTTTGTCCTTGTCCCGCAAAGGGTGAACGTATAAACCACATCCGAACCTGCCTTTACATATTCCTGCTGCACATCCGTGAGTAATTCAGGGTGCTCTGCAGCCCACAGTTCAGGGCAAGTGTCTGTCGGCATACCTCTTTTCTGCAGTTCGGTGCCGGTAGCTCCGTCCAGCACAAGTATTTTTTCTTTGAGTATTTTTTTGAATTCTTCTCTTTTCAATCCGCATCTATCCTTTCAATACCCGCAACCGCTATAACCGACTTCTCAGGCACAAGCATGTTTTTCTCAGTCAGTGAAAGCCCCAAACTGGAAAGGTCAAGAAGTTTAAAAAAGACATTCTGGTATTCAAGTCCCAGGTCGCCGTATCCGGGGCTGTAACGGTGTTTTGTAATCTTTCTGCCTTCCCTTACTACAACTTTCCGCACATATTCCATAATCCAGTCCAGCCCTGCATCAGCCTTTTGGGCAGCATATGCATCCATTACTACCCCAAGTGTTGCGCTTCCCTCCTCTATTTCATACAGTATCGCATCAACAACCTTTCTGCCAACAGTAGAGGCCATAAGCACAGCTTCCGTGCTGTTCCTTAAAAGTTTTGCAAGCCCCGCACTTTCAATGACGATACCGCTGTCCAGCTCAATAGTACTTCCATTATTAGAAAGAACCGGCAGGCGCAGTACTACCCCGCGGGTATCACAAAGCATGAGAGCCTTTCTGATGCCCTTCTCAAGCACCTGCCTGTCGGAGTCCCCTAAAACAGTCTTATTCTTCCTATGCCCCAGCCTTGCCAGGACCATATTGCCGGCAGGAACTGCAGATATGCTTTTGAAAAAGGTAAGTCTGCCTGTCTTCACCTGCATAAACTGCACCTTTCTATAAAATTTCGTCACTCAACCCATTATATACTATATGGGGGATTTTTCAATATGCACATGAAATGCTGCAGAAAATGTCTACTTCGTTTCAAGCTTCTTTTTGAGTTCTTCAATCCTGTCCCTCAGTTCAGCGGCACGTTCAAACTTCAGCTTAGCAGCAGCCTCTCTCATATCCTCTGTCATCCTTTTTATGACATCGCGCAGGTTTTCGGCATCCAAGTCCTCACCTGCAGTATCCACCCTGTATTCAGCTGTCTCCTCCACCACTTTTGTTGCTTCAATAACTTCCCTTACCCGCTTCCTTATGGTCCTTGGAGTAATTCCGTGCTTTCTGTTGAATTCAATCTGCATGGTGCGCCTTCTGTTAGTCTCGCTTATAGCCCTTTTCATAGATTCGGTAACAGTGTCGGCATACATGATAACCCTGCCGTCTACATTTCTTGCAGCCCTTCCTGTTGTCTGTATAAGGGATGTCTCAGAACGTAAAAACCCTTCCTTGTCGGCATCCAGTATTGCAACCAGTGCCACTTCCGGCAGGTCCAGTCCCTCTCTTAGAAGGTTTATGCCGACAAGAACATCAAACACACCAAGCCTCAAGTCCCGGATTATCTCCATCCTCTCAAGAGTATCAATATCCGAATGCAGGTACTTGACCTTTATATTGAAATCATTAAGGTAATCTGTCAGATCCTCAGCCATCTTTTTGGTGAGTGTTGTAACCAGCACCCTTTGTTTCTTTTCAACAGCAGCATTTATCTCCCCTATAAGGTCGTCTATCTGGCCCTTAACCGGACGCACAATTACCTCCGGGTCCACCAGTCCCGTTGGCCTTATAATCTGTTCCACTATCACCTTTGAATGCTCCCTCTCATACTTTGCAGGTGTTGCACTTACATATATGACCTGGTTCATCTTGTCCTCAAACTCACTGAACTTAAGCGGCCTGTTGTCAAAAGCCGAAGGCAGCCGGAACCCGAACTCCACCAGCGATTCCTTTCTTGACCTGTCCCCGTTG
>CAYYGK010000147.1:0-6945 GCA_964471145.1 uncultured Eubacteriales bacterium
GCGTAAGCTCGGCGCGACCCCGGCCGGCGCAGGCCCCCGTGCCCTGCAGACAGGGGGGGCAGGGGCTTACAGGTGCGGATGTTGCAAGGAGCATTCTTGCCAGGAATGGGCTGGATGATATTGATGTTGAGCCTGTAAGGGGTAGACTGTCCGACCATTATGACCCCCGCAGGAGGGTTGTACGTCTGTCAGAGGGTGTGTATTCAAGCCGCTCTGTTGCATCACTTGGTGTTGCGGCTCATGAAACAGGGCATGCAATACAGCACAGGGACGGGTATGCACCGCTTGTATTAAGGAGTACCATACTGCCGGTTGCAAATATCGGATCGGGATTCGGCCCTTACATGGCAATATTCGGCCTTATACTGGGCATCGACCTTCTAATAAACATAGGTATCATACTGTTTTCTGGGGCTGTCGCCTTTTACCTTATAACTCTTCCGGTGGAGTTTAATGCCAGCAGGCGTGCGGTAGGCATACTGGAAACGGAAGGACTGCTTGCACGTGATGAGCTTGCTCCCGCCAAAAAAATGCTAAGAGCTGCCGCTATGACTTATGTGGCTTCTGCCGCAGTGGCAATGGCAAGCCTTTTAAGGCTTATCCTCCTGGCGGGGAGAAGAGACTGAAAAAAAATAAATTTGGACTTGCATTAGACCCCGGTAAGGTATATTATGTATAGGTATCAACCGCTGCGGAGGATTTTACCTTATGAAAAGGGAACGGTACAGTTTCACCGACCTTATTGAAATAATGAGATTACTAAGAGGCGGTGAAGGCTGTCCCTGGGACCGGGAGCAGACACATGGAAGCCTCAGGAGGTATCTGATTGAGGAAACCTACGAAGTGCTTGAGACGATAGATGAGAAAGACAGTTCCAGGATGTGTGAAGAACTTGGAGACCTGTTGCTGCAGGTTGTCTTTCATGCACAGATAGCCTCAGAAAATGGAAGCTTTGATGTTGGGGATGTTATTGATGGAATATCAAGAAAACTGGTAAAAAGACATACACACGTATTCGGTGATGACAAGGCGGAAACACCCAATAAGGTTATAAGCAACTGGGAGAGCATAAAGAAGAAGGAAAAGGGTATACAGCTTCATACTGATGTGTTAAGAGATGTCCCCCGGGGACTTCCGGCGCTTATGAGGAGCTGCAAGGTGCAGCGGAAAGCTGCACAGGTTGGGTTCGACTGGGATAACATTGAAGATGTGTTCAACAAGGTGCTGGAGGAAGCTGAGGAGCTTGGACAGGTATATAAGAGTAAAAATGTGGAAAGAATAACTGATGAGATTGGGGACATGCTGTTTTCCGTTGTCAACCTGGCAAGGTTTCTGGATGTAGAACCTGAGCTGGCACTTTCAGGGACGATCGAGAAATTCATAGACAGGTTTGAGTATGTGGAATGCAGAGCTGCCGAATGCGGAAGGAAGATGAAGGATATGTCCCTTAAGGAGCTTGACGGGTTTTGGGAAGAGGCAAAGGAAGCAATGTCCGGTAATCCGGAATTAAATAACAAGTATGAAGGAGGCAGTTTATGAACAAGTCAGAATTGGTTACCACTATGGCGGAGAAATCCGGCCTTTCAAAAAAGGATTCGGAAGCTATGTTGAATGCTTTTGTGGAAAGCGTTGGAGAGGCTCTAATGGCAGGAGACAGAGTCCAGCTGGTTGGATTCGGCACCTTTGAGGTAAGGCACAGGGCTGCAAGGAAGGGCAAGAACCCTCAGACAGGTGAGGAGATTACCATTAAGGCATCTGACGTCCCGGTTTTCAAGGCAGGAAAGTCCTTAAAAGAAAAAGTGAAATAACACCATGTAAATTTAAATCAACAAAAAAGGCTTCAGTATATTCTTTGAAGCCTTTTTGCATGGGAAAAGAGGGATGGTATTTTGAGGCTTGACAAGTACCTGAAGGTTGCAAGACTAATAAAAAGAAGGACTGTTGCAAACACGGCATGTTCACAGGGAAGGGTCAAACTTAACGGCAGAGTGGCCAAACCCGGGGTGGAAGTAAAAGAAGGGGATAATATCGAGATAAGATTCGGCAGTCACACGACAAGCCTTGAGGTGATGAAATTAGCGGAACATGTCCCGAAAAATAAATCAGATGAGCTTTACAGACTCCTGTAGCAAAATTACCCCCCCCCCGGAAAGGGGTTATTTTTTTGTTTGTACATGCATATGTATTAATAAAGTCAGGTAATATTAAGGCTGCTGCAGGGAGGATGGATTATGATAGAAGAAAAGAAGATATCAAAACCCGGGGTACAGAATGTAATACTGGAAAACAGGGAAAAGCTGAGTGTTTCAGGGGTTATTGACGTGGAAAGCTTTAATGACGAGTGTGTTGTGGTTGATACCCAGCAGGGGCTCCTTATAGTGAGGGGGGAGGATCTGCACATAAACAAGCTGAGCATTGATAGTTCCGAGCTTAACATAGAAGGAGACATCCTGAGCATGGAATACAATGACAGAGAAGGTGCCGGGTCCCGGGGCGGAGGCTTTTTTGCAAAGATGTTCAGGTGAGCTGGCAGTAGAGAGGAAGTGTTTTATTTGCCGGTGTCAGTAACCAGCCAGACCAACACATTTCTGCTTTCTATAGGGGGGGGTATAGCTTCTGCATTCATTTTTGACCTGTTCAGGATAAGAAGAAGAACAATAAAGGCTTGCAGATATCTGGTCTATGCAGAAGACATAATATACTGGACACTGCTTGCACTACTTATTTTTGTTTTTGTCTATTTCATAAACGAAGGGGAAATAAGGGGCTATATCTTTATTGGCATGATTCTTGGAGCAACCGTCTATTTTCTCACGGCAAGCAGGTTTGTAATAAGGATACTTGCTGCGTTTTTCAAATTCCTTTTTATGTTTATCGGAACTTTCATAAAAGTCATTCTTGCGCCATTTATACAGCTTGTAAGGATTACAGCCCGGATTTTAAAAAAGATAAATGCTTTGGCCGGTAAATGCCTGAAAGCATTATCAGACAGGAAGAAGGACAAGTCATGCAAAACAAAAACAAAATAGCAGGAGGGTTTTTTACACTGCGTATAGAATATATGTTAAGGTAAACAAATGACAAGGGATGATAGAACCATGAATACAAAAGGGAAATTCAGGATAGGGTACCTGGTGCTTATACTTTTCTTCATATACTTTGCAGGCACGTTTATCAGCCAGCAGGGATTGTTCAATGCCGGAGACAGGGAGCTTGCTCTTCTTGAAGAGAAGCTTGCTGAAGAAAAGAGAAAAAACGAAGAACTGAAAAAAGAGCTTGAAATGACAGGTACCGATGAGTACATAGAGAAAACAGCCAGGGAGAAGCTTGGAATGGTAAAAAGGGATGAGAGGGTTTTTGAGGACATAAACAAGTAATGGAGCTCAAAATATACCTTGAAGCTGCCCAAAAACCCTTGACTGTAATAAACGGCATGCTATATAATCATCTTGTAGACTAGACTAATTGTAATTAAGGGAGGACACTTTTCTTTATGCCTGTTGAAGTAGGTAATATTGTTGAGGGTAAGGTGTCAGGTGTTACCGGTTTTGGTGCGTTTGTTGATTTGCCTGACGGCAAGACAGGCCTTGTACACATTTCAGAGATATCAGATGAATATGTAAAGGATATCAATACACATCTCAAGGAAAATCAGACCGTAAAGGTCAAGGTTCTTTCGGTAGATGGAAAAGGCAAGGTGAGTCTGTCCATAAGGAAAGCAAACAGCAGAGAAAAAGAGAAAAAAAAGACGGCGGCTTCTTTTGAAGATCGTCTTGCCAAGTTTATCAAGGACAGTGATGAAAAACTGCTGGACCTTAAAAAGAATACCGATGCGAAGAGGGGCGGCCGGGGCGGAAGAAGATCCTTTTAACCTTTCTCACAGTATTGTTAAGAAGATTACGTAATATAAAAGGACCTCAGTGTCTGTATACCCGGCATGCATTAGGCCCGTTAAGACTTGAGATGCCGTTCAGTGAATAGGAAGGTCATATGAGCAGGAAATTATTTTCATCATAAAATTTAAGCAAAATTACTTGAAATGTATCTGGCAAGGTGTTATACTGTTAAAGCGCTTATTTTAGATGCGCTGTGCAGGCTGCTTACTATGCCGGGCTTATAGTCAAAAAGCCGGAGTGGCGGAACTGGCAGACGCACAGGACTTAAAATCCTGCGGGACCATAATCCCGTACCGGTTCGATTCCGGTCTCCGGCACCAATGCCGCGGGGTGGAGCAGTCCGGTAGCTCGTCGGGCTCATAACCCGAAGGTCGATGGTTCAAATCCATCCCCCGCAACCACTCTAAGTCCCCGGAAACCAAGCGTTTCCGGGGACTTTTTTAGATCATCCATACTGTGTCCGTACATATTAAGAGAGGTCGATGGCTGTGCGTGACCTAACAGGTCTGCCACTGTATTGAGGTCAGCGCCCCGCTCCAATGCCCTTGTTGCATAGGTGCATGCCGTTTGAATATGTCTTCATAGGTACGAGGTTCATCTGCTACCATGCAAGATGATGGTTTTTCAAGGACAACCTTATGATGATGAGAGTTTCCAAGATGTAATAAGTGAATTATGGGAGCTTGAAGACCTGATTTTAGAGCGTTTTTATGAAAACGTAATAAAAAAAGACCGAATATTAGAATAAATCCAAGTGTGTTCCATTACGGATAAAACGCACTTCATTATCTTTGAACATATAAATCAATAACCAGTCCGGTTCTATACGGCACTCTCTATGTCCTTTATAATTACCTGCTAAAGGATAATCACTAATTTTAGCAGGTATTATATTTTCACAAATAATATCAAACATTACAGCTCTTATTTTTGTTAAATCTTTTCCTCGTTTTTCTGACAGTTTAATATCCTTGTGAAATTGGTTTGTAAAAACTGGCTGTTTCATCAGATGCCCAACTCCTTAAACATATCCTCCACATTGTCAAACTTATTGAGGTTTATGTCGTTCTCAGCTTCATGCATTGCCCTCTTTGTAACTTCATTTGGTATGGGCAGCTTAACGGGAAAAGGCAAACCACCATTTAAAATAACCTGATTCAAAAATATACTAATAGCATCTGATGTTGACAACCCTAAACGCCCTAATATCATATCTGCCCCAGCTTTAACTTCCGGCTCAATCCTCATATGAATCGTATCGGTTTTAGCCATAAATAATACCTCCGTTTTAATTTAAGATTACAACATTATTGTAGCACATATAATTAACATTTGCAACATATATGTTAGCGGACAGTTTCTTTATCAGTAAACAAGGGCATTTTGGACACGCTAAGCTTAAGTAAGTAAATATAGCATATCAAAGTCCGGTACAAATCTATCTCAAACTATGGTTTCTATTACCATCTAAAATGACACACCTCTAAAACTGGTCGCAGCATACGCTATCAACGTATCATCGTCCTATTACCATCTAAAATGACACACCTCTAAAACTTTATCCTCACACAGCAGGTCAATCACTCTGTCCTATTACCATCTAAAATGACACACCTCTAAAACTACTCATCATAAAGGCTGACATTTAAATCAGTCCTATTACCATCTAAAATGACACACCTCTAAAACTCTGGACTTAGCCTTCATATAATCCCTCCTTGTCCTATTACCATCTAAAATGACACACCTCTAAAACTAGTTGCCGCATACGCTATCAACGTATCATGTCCTATTACCATCTAAAATGACACACCTCTAAAACTCCCCGTGTTTTCCCCTTACCTAATCCCAGGTCCTATTACCATCTAAAATGACACACCTCTAAAACTTTTGACTAAATTGTACTATTATTTATTTTCGTCCTATTACCATCTAAAATGACACACCTCTAAAACCTCAACGGATCAATCCCCTCATCAAAACATGTCCTATTACCATCTAAAATGACACACCTCTAAAACAATAGTAACTGACACTTTGTTAAAAATATCCGGGTCCTATTACCATCTAAAATGACACACCTCTAAAACTAGTTGCCGCATACGCTATCAACGTATCATGTCCTATTACCATCTAAAATGACACACCTCTAAAACTCCCCGTGTTTTCCCCTTACCTAATCCCAGGTCCTATTACCATCTAAAATGACACACCTCTAAAACTTTTGACTAAATTGTACTATTATTTATTTTCGTCCTATTACCATCTAAAATGACACACCTCTAAAACCTCAACGGATCAATCCCCTCATCAAAACATGTCCTATTACCATCTAAAATGACACACCTCTAAAACAATAGTAACTGACACTTTGTTAAAAATATCCGGGTCCTATTACCATCTAAAATGACACACCTCTAAAACCTCAAATAGATTTTAAAGTATAGAATCCGCATCAAAATTCTTGTCATCCAAATGGTATTTCATTCTATAGTTGTAATTATATCATGTTTTAATCAATATGTCATCAAAAAAATTATCAACAGTTAATACATTAACATCTTTTAAAAACCTGTAGTCAACACTATTTTCGATTATCAGCAAAGGAAGTTTCTTATAATTTGACATTTTAAACATTTCTGTAATTTCATTTTTACTTAGAATAGAATATGTATTAATGAATATCAGAGCTTTAAATAATGAAGTTTCACTAACAACATTAATTATTTCAATAATGTTGTCAAAGGGAGAGTTGTTAAAATTGTATTTGAACTTTACTCCCATCGCCTTTAGGAAATTATTTATTGAGATTTCATTATCAGAAATTATATCAAAATCATATTCCATAATTATATTTGATAAACCAGCTTCTGCTTTTGAGATGTTATTAATAATTTCCATTTTCTTTTCATAACATTGATTAAGGGTTATTTCAATAACACCATATAGTTTCTTTGTAACTTTTTTATCCTCCAAAGGTGACCTGAAGAAATCATAAACTATTAAAATATCCTCGCTTGTATTTATTTGACTTCCATCTTCAAACAGT
>CAYYGK010000148.1:0-6835 GCA_964471145.1 uncultured Eubacteriales bacterium
TACTGCGATAACCCGGTTATCATTGACCTTAACACAGGAGAAAACAGAGGCAGGCATCTGACAAAAGGAGTAGAGTATGCTGTAATCTACGGTTACGGTTCATTACTGGGCGGGGACGGTATTGTCAGTGAATACTCAGCAATGCTAAACGGAGTGGAATGCTATGGTTACAGCGGGATGACACATTCCCCTGTGCTTGAAAACACAGGACTGGGGCCTTCACTGACCGGCAGTCCGCAGATTTTTGACAGGATAGGCGACCTGCTTGGTCGCCAGATACTGAGGACTCCATTGAACAACGCTTCAATGCAAGTTGATTTTGTAACAGGACATACCAAAGCAGACAATTCACCCATTCATCCAGGAGATGACCTTTATACCGGGTGCACGTTCAAAACAGAAGATGGTACAGCCAGAATAATTCTCATAAGCAGGGGAATGGTGTATGGCAATATTGATGTCTTTAAGAAGACAAGCTTCAAAGTTGAATTCATATCGCCGCATGAAATTGATTTGTATGTGACAAACGGAAAGATACGTATCAGCCTATCGGATCCCCGGAAAAAGGGAGCTGCTGTGTCCTGCCTGCTTACACAGGACGACAAATTGCAGAAAATAACTACCAAAGGTACAGACTACACTATTTGGACTGATGATAATGGTTCGGGTATCTATTGTATTGAAGGTCAGGTTGAGGTTTCTTATATCATCTCACTGAATAATATTAAAACAAAGACTGTTGCCCAAAAAAATGCAGTAAGAATCAACCCCAGCCTGGACATGATAGAATATGACAGGGAATCCTGGTGGGCTCAGAACAAGTTTAAAAGGGCATTGCCCATATCCTCTGTTGGCATATATTTTATGGATAAATGGATAAATACATATTTGAACTGGCTAAAGTCAATAACGGGTGCTGACAGCAGCCTGTTCATTATAATCATTGGCGGGATTGCTCTTCTTATTGCCCTACTGGTAATAATTCAGCTGTTTTTACTTATAGCAAGAACAGGCAGAAAAAGAGCATAATGCTCCCTTGCTGTCATTCAACTTCAGGTATCACCAGTTCCTGATCCTTTTCAATATGGTCAGGGTCATCCAATCCGTTTGCTTCCTGTATAAGGGTGTATTTCGAAGCATCATCGTAGAATTTTCTTGCAATACTCATAAGAGTATCTCCGCTTTTTACTACATACTTTTGCTGATTGGAGCCGGTCGGCTGTATACTGGTAGTACTCTGGGTTGTAGAGCTGGTGGTAGTTGGCTGCTGTGTGGCAGTTGGCTTGTTTGTCTCCGTTCCGGTATAGTCCTCTCCCACCGTAGCATCACTCCCGGATGTTGGCTGTACCGTAGTCGTACCAGCTGCCTGCCTGTCATCCCCGCTGCCTGAAAAGAGCAGCCTTTGTATTGTCCACAGCAGGCCGAAAACAACTGCAAAAACAACAACTGCTGATATTACAAGCCGTACAGTCTTCCTGATATTTGCGGCATTTGCCCGGTACGTCTTCCTGGGCCTCCTGGACATATACCTGTCAGATACGCCTGTGTTACCAACCGCCCTGGCAGTTGCCACTCTTACCGGAACCCTCCCTGCCCTTATTACCTGGATTGCAGTATTATCAGCAGAATTCTTCTTTAATATCTCATCCATCAGGGTACATGCAATTGTACCTGTATCGTCATCCATGGAAAGTACGTAAAGGATTGCATCTTCGTCTACACAGTCAAGAATTCCGGAACTGCAGAAAACGTATACATCCCCCTCATTTAATTCAAATATATCGGTTTTTTTGACCCTGTTGAGATCACCGTCCATGGTATCTCCAAAACGGTCAGAAATAGCTTCAGCCTGTTCGTCTGTAATTATACCCAGTTTAAGCAACCGCTCAGTTTTCCTGTGGTCGGCTGTGAGCTGTTTCAGACTGCCGTTTCTCAACCTGTATATTCTGGTGTCGCCCATGCTTAAAACCCCTGCATTTTTTCCCTTCAAAAGCATACCGGCAAAAGCAGGGCATTCATCTTCATCGCCATCTTCAGACATGCTGTTTGCAATACTTGCTGATTCGTCAACAAGCTCATAAAAGCCTTCCAGCAGATCATCCACATTGTCCTGGCCCCTGTTCTTTTCAATAAAACGCTTAAGCTCCTCTGAAACTGACATGGAAGATTTCTTGTTTCCGGTGGCTGATTCCATTCCGCTGTAGACGGCAAAAACCTGCAGGTCATCAATACTTTCGACCGATACCATTACATCGTTTTTCATCTTGTTGTCTGGAAATCTTCCGTTCACAAAGAAACTGTGGTCCATTTCCCGGGCCGCATTACCAGCATGAGATACAACTGAAGAACTTACTCTAACACTACCGTCCATAGCGACTCCCCTTTTCATAAGTTATTCATGACTGACCGCAGATGTCTTTCAACATTAATATATTTCAGTTATGTCAATAATATTACCGATAGACCTTAAATTGTCCTAAAAGGCTGTCATTATACCCTCATGAATACCGTCCTCCATGAATAATAATACCACATTATGTACTTGTGTTTCAACATTCTGGTACATTTCCTGCATTTCCTACAGCATTTACTTTCTAGTCATCCGACTGGATGAATTTAAGTTCAACTGTAATTGTTTCATCTCCCCTGACAAGGGTTACATTTACCATGTCACCGCTTTTGTAGTCCTTTTCCACCTTGAAGATATTACCCATGGATTCAGTTCTTACACTGCCGATTCTTATAATAATATCTCCGTTTCTTATTCCTGCCGCTTCAGCACTTCCCCCGGGTGTTGTTTCGAGTACAAATATACCAGGGGTCGTATCAAACATCTCAGCAAAAGCCTTACTCACCACTGTCCCCCTGAAACCCAGAGATGCCCTGTCCCTGACCGTTCCATATGCGATAAGCTGTCTTGCTATTTCCCATGCATCATTTACAGGTATTGCAAACCCCAGTCCTTCAACTCCCTGTACCGCAATCTTTACAGTATTTATACCTATGACCTGCCCTCTTGAATTGACAAGTGCTCCCCCGCTATTTCCCGGGTTTATTGCTGCATCAGTCTGTATAAGCTCAAGGTATGTGTCGCCTATTGTTATTGTCCTGTTGAGTGCACTTACGTAGCCAACTGTAACTGAACCGGCAAATTCCATGCCCAGAGGATTGCCGATTGCAACCACCCTTTCGCCTATCCGCAGAAGCGAGGAGTCTCCCAGTTCCGCAACCGGCAGATCAGCCATCCCTATCTTTATGACTGCAATGTCATTTCTCTGGTATCCGCCGATAAATTGTGCCCTCGCCTCCCTCCCGTCAGGAAGAAAAACCTCAAGTAGAGTGTTGCGGCTGAAAGGGCCTTCCGGATCTGCAAAACTGACCACATGGTAGTTAGTAAGTATATAACCGTCTTCAGATATGATAATGCCGGATCCTTCAGCCTTGAGTTCTCCAAACGGAATGCCAAGCGGCGTGCCATTACCTGCAATGCTCATTTTAATACCTGCAATGGATGGCCCGGCCTTCTCTGCAATATCGGCTACGGAAGCTCCTTTGACAAGTTCATTCCTGGAAGCCTTAACATATTCCGAGACCCTTGCCTCAAGCCTTGCCTGCTTTTCACTCTCAAGTTTGTCAAGTATTTCTTCAGGACTGCCTGCATGGTGCACCTGCATATCCTGTCTTCTTGACACACCAATATATGTGAGTCCTGCCGCTATTACAATCAACAGGAATATAGTAGTAAAAATGAATCCTCTGTTGTTTTCCTCTTTCATCATCAGCTTCCCCCATTTCAAAAACCACTTGCCCAATAATATAATACTCCTGTTGCGTGTACCTTTCAAGCGGTAAACATTGTTTACAAAAAAAAGAGGGGCCTTAAGCCCCTTATATAAAGTTGGTTTTTCACCAACACCCACACATGGTTTCAATTATATTTTTTCTAATTCATTCTATGCTAAGCTGAATTTACCATAACAACATACTCCATCTGCTCTTCTCTGAAATAATCTGCAAGGCCGTTATTCACATCATCATCCAGCAGTTCCGAAACTGTCACTCCAAGAGCATTAGCCAGTTTACCAAGTATTATTATGGAGGGATTTACCTTTTTACCGTTTTCAAGTTCGTTTATGTATGGCTGAGAAACACCGGACCTGCAGGCCAGCTCTTTTTGTGTTAATCCATTTTGATGCCTTATTTCCCTTAATTTTTTCATGAATCCTCCCCCTTGCAATTATTATATAACTTTTAGTTATTTTGTAAACTTCCATATAGAGCCTTTGGTTATATATGACATTTGTTTTCTTTGTTTTTCTTGATTTTGCTTGAAATTCCTCACAAATATAAATATAATAAAAAATAGCTTTGAGCGATAAAGGTGGTATTATGACAGAACTGGGAAAAAACATAGCCAAACTGAGGAAGGTAAAAAAACTCAAGTCAAAGGAACTGGCTGAAATGGTTGGGATAAGGCAGCCATATATCAGTGCTATAGAAAACGGTAAAAAGATTCCCAGTATAGAGGTTTTGCAGAATATCGCTAAATCACTCGGAACAACCACTTCCGAACTCCTCGGAGAAGTCCCTCCTCGGCTGTCAGGCGATATGAAAAGGCTGTTAGATAATTCCATGAGCCTGAAGAAGGAGCAGGTTGATGCCCTTATAAGCATTATAAGGGAGTTCTCGGGCAAGTACCGGGACAGCAGTAAAGACAAGATATAACACCCTTTTTCATCTTTTCTTCATTCCTTATATATGTTAGTATGTATTAGAAACTATATGAAAATGAGGTGTGTACACTTGGACAAAAATACAGCATGGATAGTTTCAGCCAATATGGGCCTGGGACATCAAAGAGCTGTTTACCCGCTGATGGGTCTTGCTTACAATGGTGTACATCTGCTTGGAGAAGACCTTGCCGGATCGGGGCGTGAACAATTCCTCTGGAACCTTCTCCGCAGTTCATATGAGTTCCTGTCAAGAACAAGGAGCATACCTGTTATAGGGCCGGGTCTTTTCAGTATACTTGACAGAGTACAGAACATATCGCCGTACTATCCGTTAAGAGACGAGTCACGTACATCCATACAGATTGGGTTTATATATACTCTGATTAAACTCGGTTTCGGACAAAGCCTTAAAACTCTTTTTTCTACAAGGAAGCTGCCGGTAATAACATCCTTTTATGCGTCTGCAATAGCTGCCGAAGAACTTACGGACCTGCCTGTATACTGTATAATATGTGATGCTGATATCAGCAGGGCCTGGGTTGCCAGAAATCCATCAAAAAGCAGTATAGAGTACCTTGTACCCTGCAGACAGGCAATGAGACGTCTTAAACTTTATGGTGTTCCTCAAAACAGGATACACTTTACGGGATTTCCTCTCCCGGACGAAAATATAGGTGGTCCTGAAATGCGGGTGCTGAAAAAAGACCTTTCTGCACGGCTTACAAGACTTGATTCCTCAAACAGTTTCAGTGTTCTACACGGCAGGGAAGTAGAGTACTATCTTGGCATGCGCAACCCTGTAATATCAACCATGGACAGTGTGACCATATCCTATGCCGTAGGTGGAGCAGGAGCTCAAAAGGAAATCGCCGAAAAAATACTCTCAAGCCTGGCTGCAAAAATATTGCAGGGCAGTATCAGAATAAACCTGGTTGCGGGAATAAGGACGGAAGTGCGGGATTTCTTCCGTAAAATCTTAAAAAAGCACGGCCTCGAAGGTGCTGACGGTGCTAATATCGTCTACAGCAGCAATATTAATAAATACTTTATCGCATTCTCTGATATGCTTCATACAACCGATATCCTGTGGTCAAAACCCTCAGAAATATCCTTCTACTGCGGCCTGGGTATTCCCCTTGTTGTATCACCGCCAATCGGTCCGCATGAAAAAGGCAATAAAAAGTGGCTGCTTGAAATAGGAGCAGGCATACCACAGCAGCAGCCCGAATACTGCAGTGAATGGCTTGCTGATTATCTTGCTGACGGAAGACTTGCCCAGTGTGCCTGGAATGGTTTCGTGCATGCAAAAAAAATGGGTACAGATAAAATAAAAGAAATAGTTTTTTCAGAATGCTTATCACCTGCACAGGCATCAGCAGCATGCAGATGAATATTTGCCTACAAAGCCCTGCTGTGTCTTTGCGTTTTAATAATATCCGAATATCTTTCAGCTACTTCGTTTACTATCTGTTCCCAGCTCCTGTACAGTGTTTTAAGTGCATTTTGCCCTGTCATACTGCATTTTTCAGTATGATTGAGTATATCCCTTATGGCATATGCAAAAGCGTCTGGATTATTATCTGCCAAAAACCCGTTATAGCCATCAATTATGCCTTCTGCGGAATTTGATCCCCTGACAAGAAGAGACGGACAGCCTGCAGCAGCAGCTTCTCTTATTACCAGCGGAGCGTTATCATACATTGACGGAAAAAGGAAAAGACTTGCGGCGGCATACAGTTTTCTCAGCATGTCCCTGCCTGTTATCTGTCCAAGAAACTTCACCTGCTTGTCAAGCCCCATTTCACTGCATTTGTTCTTAAGCTCCTTTTCTGCATATCCCCTGCCTGCAAAAACCATCAGGAACATTACGCCAGCAGTTTTAAGCCTTTTCAGCGATTCAACAAGCATCTTTAAATTTTTCTGCCAGATATGCTGTCCCACAAACAAAAGCATATGGGTATCACCAGCCAGACCCATCTCACTGAAAAACTGTGCGCCAAGGTCTTTGCGGTTATGTACAGGAACAAAATCAGTCCCGTTTACGACCACATCCACCCTGCCTTTATAGCCGTCACTTTTAAGTGTATCCACCGTTGCCCTGT
>CAYYGK010000149.1:0-6731 GCA_964471145.1 uncultured Eubacteriales bacterium
ATACTGTGGAAACAGGCGCACTGTCAACTGCCATCTCACCGTCCATGAATAGTGTTACATCGTTAAGTGGCAGCACATTGTGTTCCAGGATGGAAACGTCCCAGTCTGATATGACTGCCAGGTTTTCCGCTTTGCCTTTTTGTTCAAACCTGACACCGCTGTCAAGAATCTCAGGAACAGGTGGAAAATCTGTTCGTATATCTGTGGTTTTAAAAAGCAGGCTTCCCGCTGGATAAAGCACTACATCCAATGCCTGCGGGGCTGTAAATTCTTCTCCGGACATAAGATCCAATACAACAAGCCCGTCAGCTTCAGGAATGTTAATTTTAGCGTGAACTTCCCTTTCTTCATCTGTGTTTGTAATAAGAATAAGATCGCAGTTATCAAGCTGCCTTTTCTGGACAAAAACGCCTGAGGTGTTTTCTCCTGTCAACCTGTCTATGACCTGTATTCTTTCCGGATAGCGTCCATTGAGTATATTTAACGCACACTCTGTGGTTTCAGCAATTACAGCGCCGTTTAATAGACTATTTGTACTTGTTTCCCCGTTGATTTTTTCAGGCATACTACCTATTACAATAATGCTGTCTTCTCCGGCCTGGCTTTGGAATTCTTCAAGCAGGTGCACTGTTTCTTTTCTGAGAGTCAGGCATGGCGGAACGACTACAGTTGAATAGCTGCATTTCCCGATTACAAGTTTGCCTTCCCTGATACAGGCATTTTCCTGCATTATGATTTCATCGCCGTAATGGAAATCAAGCTTTGCCGACGCAAGCTGCCTGGACAGCTTTTCAAAAGGCTTATGATAAAGCGTGTTTTCCTTCATCATTCCATTTGACCTGTGAAGAGGAGAGTACTCACTCCATACACTGCCTATGGTATGAATAACAAGAATATCGACGTCCCTGGTGCCCTGTGATACAGCGTAACTCAGTCTGGCGATATAGTCCGAAAAAGGCTTTTCATCCTCCCACCATGGCTGCTGATAGAAAAGGTTTGCAGGATAATCCCTCTTTCTTTCGCCACGCATTGAGTAAAGCGAGAGGTGATGATTGACAAAGCTTATACCAAGCACAGCCTGCCAGTCGGCAATCCACTTTCTGTGATAAAAGCTTACATGCTGTCCCACGCACCCGAAAACCTCACTGAAGGAGCGTTGCTTTTCGAGCTGGTCAGCGGCAGATGTCAGCTGCTTTACTGTTACGAGCTGTTCTACATGTCTTCCCAGTTTGTCTATACCCGGCCAGTGCATGTACTCGTAATGGGGCATGGCAGCACCAATCCATTCGGTTTGCGAAACAAGTGTATCCTCTGCCATGAAGTGTCCGGTCATTATCAGGCTGTTTTGATTGCACCAGTTGTAGTACTGTTTGGTAAAGCTCTCAAGAAAAAGTTTTGTTGCGCAGTCATAGAAGTCAAACCTTGTCTTGTGGAAGCTGCCTGTATCAATAAAGAGCTCCTCTATATGGTCATAAAGACTGTATCCCTTTTTGCTCCTGAAAAATTCCGGCAGATACTCCGACCATGGTATGGCAGGACATTCATAATCATTTTTAAACAAATAGCAGGGTTCATCGGTAAAAATGCCCGGAACAGTCCTGCTAAAATGCTTACCACATTGCTTTTTGTACTTCTCATGTGTGCTGTCCAAAAAAGCTTTTACTGCACCGGGATTCATAAGATCCACATAGCAAGTGCCGTTAAACCAGGGGTTATTCAAGGATGATATCCTTTTGCATATGACATGAGACTGACCGTTTAAGACAATACGTTTTACCTCTGTGTCGGTGTCCCTAATGTGTGAATCGTGCAGCAGGACCAGTGCTCTGCTGCGGTAAGCTTCATCCATTTGGGGGATTTCCCCTCCCCCAAAACCTGAAGGCCATTTGTCCTCGTCATACAGCCACGCATGTATGCCGTTTTTTTCTGCAGTCTCTATGCACACATTAACAAGATGCATCCATTCATCTGAAAGATACGAAGTTACAAGGCCGACACGTGAATGCATGAAAAATCCGCCCCATCCCTTTTGGGCCATTTCGGCTATCTGTCTTTTCAGCTCTTCGCCGTCAAGCTTATCGTTCCAGCTCCAGAAAGGTGCCGGTCTGAAAATGGATTCGGGGTTTTTAAAACTGTTGGTAGTCACATCTCATCCTCCTAAAATTTTGATTTATTTTATCATAATACTTTTTTCTATGAACAGAGGGGGGAATATTGCGTTTTTTTGGGGGGGTATTGAGCAAAAAAATATGTTATAGTAAATGGTGGAGGGGTTGCAGGTGTATTACATGAAAGGAGACAGTCTTTTTGACAGCAATACTCAGATATATATAAACAGAAGCGTTGAACAGACAGGCAGGCATCTTCATGCCCATGACTTCATTGAAATTGCATATGTGGTATCCGGCAGGGGTGCTCATATTCTTGACGGCAGAAATTACATTGTTTCAGCAGGTGACCTGTTCATTATTGACAGCGATGTCTGTCATGAGTTCCGTGCTTTTACCGGCGGAAACGCTCAGTTGACTGTTTACAACTGTGTCTTTACACCGGGATTCATAGATGAAACCCTTTCAGGGTGTGAAGATTTCCTTGATATAACGTACCACTTCATGTTTAACAGATTTTTTGAGGATGAAGCTGTTAACAGGGCAGATATAAGGCTTGTTGGCAACAACACACGGGAGGTTCAGGACCTCTATGAGAAGATGTATAGGGAGTATACTTTAAGAAGACCGGGGTACAGGGAAATGCTTAAGGCCCATGTGACAGAGCTGCTAATAACAATATTCAGGTTGTACGGCAAAACAAAAAATCAGAAGGAACAGTTAAGCATTAAACGTTCGGGGATGGTTGACAAGGTTATTGAATACATACGCAAAAACTTCTCCGGGCAATTCAGCCTGGAAGAGCTTTCAACCGTTGCATTTCTGAGCAAGAGTTACCTGTCTTCAACCTTCAGGAAGTGTACGGGTATGACTGTTACAGAATATGTTCAGAAAGTGCGGATAGAGGAAGCATGCAAAATGCTTGAAACTACAGACTACAATGTAATAGATGTATCAATGGAGGTGGGATACAGGGATACCAAACATTTTACTGAGGTGTTCAAGCGCATAACCGGAAAGACTCCTGGTCAGTACAGAAAAGACAGACAAGGAAAAATTCAGATGAAATCCTGACTGATATATGTTCTTTTGATAATTATAATTTAAAAACTGCTTGACAAGAGTGAAGAAGCAATTGTATACTATAACTGTATTAAGTGAACTAATACAGTTAGGAGGGTTGTATGATACAGCTTGACTACAGGGACAGGCGCCCGTTATACCGGCAGATAATGGACAGGACAAGAGAGCTGGTATTAAGAGGCGTGTTAAAAACCCATGACAGGCTGCCATCTGTACGGGAGCTTGCCCGGGAACTTACAGTAAACCCAAACACGATACAAAGGGCGTACAAGGAGCTTGAAGAGGAGGGGTTTATCTACTCTGTACAGGGCAGAGGATTTTTTGCGGCGCCAATAAAAAACGCCATTGAATCAGGCGAGCTTAAAAAAAGGATAAAAGAGCTTGAAAATACAGTTTTGCAAATTATCCTTCTTGGCGTGGATAAAGGAGAGGTAATAACACTGATTAACAGAATTTTTAAAGAAAGAGAGGGTGGTTTGGAAAATGATACAGGTAAAAACCCTGAGCAAGAACTTTGAAAACTGCAGAGCACTTGACAACTGTTGTATGAACGTAAAAAGGTCATCTATATATGGCCTGGTTGGTCCTAATGGTGCAGGCAAAACAACCCTTATCAGGCACCTTGCAGGTATTCTAAAACAGGATTCAGGTGCAGTAAGAATAGAGGGAGAACCGGTTTATGATAATCCCCCGGTAAAGAACAGGGTTTTTTATATACCTGAAGATGCGCATTATTTCTTCAATTTCAGCATTGAAAAAATGGCGCATTTCTATAAGGGTGTATACAAATCATGGAATCAGCAAAGGTATGAAAGGCTAAAGAAAGTCTTTGAAGTAAATACATCAAGGAGGATAAGAAAGCTGTCCAGGGGTATGAAAAAACAGGTTGCTTTCTGGCTTGGTATATGTATAATGCCTGAAGTTTTTCTTCTTGACGAACCGGTGGACGGACTCGATCCTGTTGTGAGGAGAAAGGTTTGGAATATACTAATCCAGGAAACAGCTGAAAACGGTACAACCGTACTTATATCATCACACAACTTAAGAGAACTGGATGAGATCTGTGACCATGTGGGGATAATGCACAACGGCAGAATTAATATTGAAAGAAACCTGGATGACTTGAAAGCAGAAATACACAAAATCCAGGTGGCTTTTTCAGGAGGTATTCCGGAAGGTCTGCTGGATGGGATTAAGGTAGTTGATAAAACTCAGAAAGGCAGTATTATAAGCCTCATTGTTAAGGGAAACATTGAGGAAATACTTGACAGATTAAGGCAGGCCGGACCGTTGGTGCTGGATACTGTATCACTTACACTCGAGGAGGTATTCATTCATGAACTGGGGGGGATGGGCTATGAAGTGGGCACCGTCATTATTTAGCAGGGCATTGATTAAAAACAACATAAAGAGGTTCTGGTGGATAAGTGCGTTTTATTTTGCAATGCTGTTTTTTGTAAATGTTCTGCCTGTATATTTTGCAGACACTGAGAGGGAGTACGGGGTAATAAAAACGCTGCTGGAGTTTACTAATTATCAGAATGAATACATCATCTATCTGCTGGTTGTTTTCTTCATATTCCCTATTGCAGCAGGTGTATTGCTTTTTCGGTATATGCAGTCCGAAAGGCTTGCAGGACTTGTGCATTCACTACCCTGCAAAAGAAGCACCATATTCGGCAGCAACATGCTGTCGGGGACTGCAATAATCGGAGTTCCATGCATTCTGATATCTGTAATTCTGATTATACTGTCGCTTTTCACTTCAAACCCCGGGATTTTTTCAGTATTGTTTGTAGTAAAATGGCTGGGAAAAACACTGCTGTTTACATTCTCACTATATACCATAACTGTTTTTGCGGGTATGCTGACCGGAAATTCAATAGTTCATTTTGTGCTGGCATATGTCGTCAATTTACTGTCTTTAGGTTTATTCGGACTGATACTGTTTAATCTTGAGGGTCTTGTAAATGGATATTATATAACAACTCCCGGCAAGTGGATACAGCTGATCCCGCTCTACAAGATATTTTTTCTGTCTGAGCTGACATTGTTTGAGGTAATCATGCATATTATTATTGCGGCTGCGGTTGCTGCAGTTTCCCTCTACATTTACAACAGAAGGCATATCGAAAATGCAGGCAATATCACCGGATTCAAAGCAATGAAGCAAATCTATAAATATTCTGCAGTGGTTTTCGCTATGCTTATCACCGGCACGATAATTGCTAAGAAATGCAGTTTCAAGGTTCTGCCTCTGATAGCAGGATATATTATAAGCTCAATTCTGGTGTATTTTATTGCGGAGGGTATAATTAAGAAAACGTTCAGGGTCTGGAAGGAGTACAGGGGGTATCTGATAGTTGCGGGGATAACAGCAGTATTAATTGCATGTGCAGTCTTTGATGTTACGGGTTACAGGCGCTATGTGCCTGATGAAAATGAAGTTGAATATGTTTATCTGGGCGAATATAGATATATGGATACATTTATTAGTCGTCAAAAAGAGGACCGGAAAATAGACTCCATGCAGGGAAGGATTTTAAGGGAGCCCTATAACATAAAGAGCATAATAGATGCCCATAAGGAGCTCTCTCAAAGTATAGACAGGTTTCCGGGCAGTAAGGGAATTGCGTATGTTTTGAAGGACGGCAGTCTTGTAAAAAGGAAATATGGTCTGAACCACTGGCACAAAGAGCTTTTTGAGCCTGTTTTCAACTCGATTGAGTACAAAAAGTCCAGATACCCATTCCTTAGTAAAGGCTTGGATTCCATTGGACAAGTGGAAATATGGGATGGACGGGTTAATAAAAGTAACCTGACCCTCAGGGGAGAAGAGAAGGATGGATTCATGAAAGCATTAAAGACGGATGTGCTAAACAGGACAACAGAAGATAATGATATGAATTTCTTTTTCAGAATGCCAGGCATATCAGTGTTTAGTGAAGGTAGAGAGGGCAGTGAATGGTGGTATAAGCTGGATAATACATACCAAAACTCAATTTCCTGGCTGAAAGGAAAAGGGTATTACAAAGAGTACTTTGTTCAGCCTGAAGAGATTGAAGAAGTTAGTGTACAATGTGCAGAAGTCAGGTTTACTGAGAACTTCACCGAGCTTAGTTTAAAGACAAAAAGCACTGTAGCATTAATCAGCAGCCCAGACCTTGTAAAGCGACTCCTGCAGGTTTACAGAACAGATAAATGCAATATGGATTATGAAAAACAAATTTACCGTTTAGTGTTTTCAGTAAAAAACAACAAGAATGATGGGGGCAAAAGGTACTTTTACGGGTATATTTATGGAGACGATCCGATTGCGGAAAAAATACTACAATAGACTGGCTCAATGCCGCAAACATGTTTTGTCCGGTATGCACTGCCGGGCAAAACATCTTTACGATAGATCTTAGCACAACGCACTTCATTTTAATTAGGTGATGAATGCGGATAAGAATACCTAAAAATTTTTCTTGCTTTCCCTGGGAGCGGGCTGGAAACAGAAAAACGGGAGCATAAGCTCCTCCGCTAGAGATAGCAACC
>CAYYGK010000150.1:0-6697 GCA_964471145.1 uncultured Eubacteriales bacterium
AGAGAGGAATGATTGTATCACCTCCCAAAGCCGGCAAAACTATTCTTCTTAAGAAAATTGCAAACAGCATAACAGTTAACTATCCCGAAATGGACCTTATAATTCTGCTGATAGATGAAAGACCTGAGGAAGTGACCGACATGCAAAGGTCCACAAAGGCGGAGGTAATATACTCTACGTTTGACAGGGTGCCGGAGCATCACATTAAGGTTGCAGAGATGGTGCTTGAGAGGGCACAGAGGCTTGTTGAACACAAGAAAGACGTTGTTATTCTGCTCGACAGCATAACCCGTCTTGCAAGGGCATACAACCTTACGATACCTCCTACCGGCAGGACACTGTCAGGAGGGCTTGATCCCGGAGCGCTGCATAACCCCAAGAGGTTTTTCGGTGCTGCAAGGAATATAGAGTTCGGAGGCAGTCTTACTGTAATTGCAACAGCTCTTGTTGAAACAGGAAGCAGGATGGATGACGTGATATATGAAGAGTTCAAGGGAACAGGTAATATGGAGATCCATCTTGACAGGAAGCTTTCGGAAAAGAGGATATTCCCTGCGATAGATATTAACAAGTCAGGAACGAGGCGGGAGGAAATGCTGCTTGAGCCGAAAGAGCTTGAGAGCATCTGGGCTGTAAGGAAAGCAATGAGCAACATGGGCACCGCCGAGGTTACCGAAATGATTATTAACAAACTGATGCAGACCAAAAGGAACGAGGCCTTTGTCAGAAGCATAAATGTTTCCTTTGTTGAAAAGCAGATGATTTAGCAGAATACTTGCCTGATACATCTATTTGTGTTAGAATGTCATGTGCCTTGCAAGTCAGGCAGTATCAGGAGAGGGTGAGACGACATGAAAGAAAAAATACATCCCGAATACCACAAGGCTGTTGTCAAGTGTGCATGCGGGGAGACATTTGAAACAGGTTCCACCAAAAAGGAGCTCAAGGTGGAAATATGTTCAAAGTGCCATCCCTTTTTTACAGGGCGGCAGAAGTTTGTGGACACAGGTGGACGTGTGGAGAAGTTTAAGAAAAAGTTCGGTATCAAAGACGAACAGGAAAAGAAGTAGATAAATGAAAAAAACAACCATAGGGGGCCAGGCCCTTATTGAAGGCCTGCTTATGATAGGTCCTGAAAATGCGGCAATTGCCGTTAGAAAACCTGACGGTGAGATAATTGTAGACAAGAGGGAACTCCCTCCCAAAAGCTTTGTGACGAAGATTCCGGTCATAAGGGGGATAAGGGCTTTTTTCAGGCAGATGGTACTTGGCATAAAAGCACTTATGTACTCAGCGGAGTTCGCAGATATTGAGGACGGTGCGGCTGAACCCGGAAGGATAGAAAAGTTTATTGACAGACTCTTTGGTGATAATTTTAAGGATGCCGCAATATATTTTGCCGTTATAATATCAATTGCCTTAAGTGTAGGGCTGTTTATATTGCTTCCCAACCTGCTGGCTGGGTTTTTAAGCTTTAACAAGGATTCTGCAGGAGGGGTGCTGATGTATAACCTGTTTGAGGGTGTTCTAAGGCTTCTTATATTTTTAGGATATTTGATGGCTGTGTCCCGGATGAAGGATATCAGGAGGGTATGGCAGTACCATGGAGCGGAGCACAAGACAATACATGCATATGAACACGGGGACGAGCTCAATATTGAGAACGTCAGAAAGCACTCTACAAAGCATCCAAGATGTGGAACATCATTTTTGTTCCTCGTAATGATTATTAGTATAATATTGTTCTCATTTCTGGGATGGCACAGCATCTGGATTAATATACTGTCAAGGCTTATACTGATTCCGTTTATAGCGGGAATTTCATATGAGCTGCTCAAGCTGGCAGGCAGATGTGAATGGAAGATAATGAAATTTGTGAATGCCCCGGGATTGCTGCTGCAGCGCCTGACTACCAGGGAACCGGAAGATGATATGATAGAGGTTGCACTAAAAGCATTCGACAGTGTTTTAGTAACTGAAGATGAGGAAGCAGACAAGTGGTAGGGTGATACAAGTGACAATAAATGAGGCCCTTAAGTCTGGGACGAAACTGCTTAAACAATCGGGCAATGAAGCTCCTGGCATGGAAGCATCGGTAATTCTTTCGTTTGCAACCGGCAGAGACAGGGCTTTTCTTTATGCCCATTGGGACAAAGTCCTTGACGCAAGACATGAAGAGATGTACCTTGAGTGTTTGCACAAAAGGGTGTCCGGGATGCCTGCAGCATATGTTACGGGTATTAAAGAGTTTATGTCGCTTGAATTCTTTGTAGACAGGAGTGTGCTGATACCAAGACCGGAAACTGAGCTTCTGGTAGAAAGGGCAGTAGAATCCGCAGGAAGGTGGAAGAAGAAATCCCTAAATATTCTGGACATTGGCACAGGCTCCGGCTGTATTGCAATTAGCATTGCAAAGTATGCGAAAAACTGTTTTGTTACTGCTGTCGACATCTCGACACGGGCTCTTGAAACAGCACGCCGCAATGCTGAAAAAAACGGAGTTCCAGATCGTGTGATATTTATCAAAGGAAGTCTGTATGAGGAGCTCAAAGACAGAAAGTATGATATTATTGTGTCCAACCCTCCCTATATACCCTCTGAACAGATTCCATCCCTGGGAAGAGAGGTAGGTGAATACGAGCCCACTGAGGCGCTTGATGGTGGAAGGGACGGGCTTTTTTACCTTAAGGAAATTATCAGTAAAGCACCCGGCTTCCTGGAACAGAAAGGTTTACTTGCCGTAGAAATCGGTTTTGGGCAGGCAAAAAAAGTATCAGATATAATGAAAAGGTTTTTTATGGAAGTTTCAGTTTTAAATGATCTGCAGGGCATAGGAAGGGTTATAACAGGCATAAGATAAGTTTTATCATATTTAGCTTTGTATACAATAAGCAATATTGAAAGCGTAAACCCTTGCAGTTGAGGCATTGCAGGCAATAAAATGTTTGTTTTGTGCAGGCATTGATACCTCAGGGCAAGCATAAATGAATAAAGACAAGTTAGCATACCGTAATTTAACCGTTCAATGGTTCTGTGAATGCGATGACAATTGACTTGTTACCTAGTAATAAATATAATTAATGTAGTTTGACAGAGAAAACAACAGGCTGATTGGGGTTTTTAAGATGATACCTGGCAGAAAGAGGTTTAAAGGAGGGGCTGCTGTCCCCCATATGAAAAATACGGAGGATTGTGAAACGGTAAAAATGGATTTGCCGGGGAGGGTTATCATACCCATGTTGCAGCATATCGGTGCATTGTGTGAACCGACGGTCACTAAAGGCGATTATGTAAAGGTGGCACAGGTTCTTGGCCGTACCGACAAGTTTGTATCTGCACCCGTTCACTCAAGTGTCTCGGGTATAGTAAAAACTGTCGGCCCTATGTTGTATCCCGGGGGCTTTTTTGTTCCATCGGTTGAGATTGAGCCTGATGGCAAACAGGAGATTCATGAGGGCATAAAACCCCCGGAGTTTTCGGGAAGAAAGGAATTCCTCGAAGTACTCCGGAAATCAGGACTTGTTGGACTTGGAGGAGCGGGTTTTCCTTCGCATGTCAAGCTGTCGCCTCCTTCAGACAGAGAGATAGACATGCTGGTTGTAAACGGTGCTGAATGTGAGCCGTATATCACTTCGGATTACAGGGAGATTATGGAGAATTCGGTTAACATCATAAGAGGCATTAACATAGTATTGGAAATGCTCAATCCTGACAAAGTGCTGATAGGCATTGAGGACAACAAGCCAAAGGCTGTCAGGGAGCTTGAGAATGCAGTACAGAAGAACAGTATGGTGGATGTTGTAAAACTGAAAACGAGGTATCCGCAGGGAGCAGAAAAGATGCTCATATATGCAATGACCGGGCGGAAGGTTCCCGCAGGGGGGCTGCCCATGGATGTTGGTATCATTGTAATGAATGTAACCAGTATTTCTTTCCTGGCTGAGTATGTGAAGACAGGCATGCCCCTTATAACCAAAAGGGTTACGGTAGACGGTTCTGCTGTTAAGAATCCTTCCAATATTGAGGTGCCCATAGGTAGCACCATAGGGGATGTGTTTGAGTTTGCAGGAGGTTTCAGTTCCAAACCCGGCAAGGTTATTATGGGCGGGCCGATGATGGGAGTATCACAGTATTCACTGGATACTTCCGTTCTAAAGCAGACCAATGCGCTGCTTGCGTTTAATGAAGATGATGCGCTGCTGCCGGAAGAGAGCGAGTGTATAAGATGCGGAAGGTGTGTAACGGCATGTCCTATGAGCCTTCTTCCGTTCGAAATAGACAGACTGGTTAACAGGAATATAACGGATGAATTAGAGAGGTTCAATATAAATGACTGTATCGAATGCGGGTGCTGTTCATATGTGTGCCCTGCAAAGAGGTACCTTGTCCAGTCAATAAGACTCGGCAAGACCCGTCTTAAGGCTTCAAAGGCCGGTGAAAAGGCGGGCTGACCTGAATTCTTGTAAAGGGGGAAGTCAATGGACGCCCGGTTTATTATGTCCTCATCTCCTCATATAAGGCATGGGGATACGACAAGGAGGATAATGCTTGATGTTATAATAGCACTGCTTCCGGCATGCACTGCAGGTGTATACTTTTTTGGATTAAGGGTTCTGCTTGTAATAGCAGTTACTGTCCTGGCGTGTGTCATAACAGAATACCTGTGCAGGCGGTTTATGAAAAGGAAGCAGACCATACAGGACTTAAGTGCTGTTGTGACCGGTATACTGCTGGCTCTCAACCTGGCACCTTCAATCCCGCTGTGGATTGCTGCCACAGGCGGAGTCGTTGCGGTATTTGTAGTCAAGCAGCTGTTCGGAGGCATCGGACAGAATTTTATCAACCCTGCGCTTGGCGCAAGAATCATACTTACCATATCATGGCCTGCCGCCATGACCGGCTGGGTAAGCCCGACGCCCGGTCTGCTGTCATCGGCAACACCCGATGCGGTCTCTTCCGCAACACCCCTGGGAATGCTTGCGGAGCAGGGGGCGGCCGCACAGTTGCCCGGATATATGGACATGTTTATCGGCAACATAGGGGGATGCATCGGGGAGACATCTGCTCTGGCACTGCTGATAGGCGGTCTTTACCTGCTTTTCAGGAGGGTCATAACCCTTGAGATACCGCTTACCTTTATCGGTACTGTTGCGGTTTTTACGTGGATTTTTGGAGGACAAACACCTTTTGCCGGAGATTTTGTCTTGCATGTGCTTGCAGGGGGGTTGCTGCTGGGTGCTTTCTATATGGCCACCGACTATTCGACATCGCCCATTACATCAGGAGGAAAGCTTATAATGGGCATAGGGTGCGGACTTCTTACGTCTGTTATAAGGCTGTTTGGAAGCTATCCTGAGGGCGTTTCTTTCTCAATAGTGGTAATGAACATACTTGTGCCTCTTATAGACAGGTATACAGTACCGATAAGTTTCGGAGGTGAAAGAAATGCTGCGTGATGTGTTTAAACCGGCGGCAATACTCCTTGCCGTTTGTGCGGTGATAACTGCAGGTCTGGCTTTTACCTATTCGGCTACCAGGGACACTATTGCCGAAAGGATAAGGCTGGAAGCTGAAGAGGCAAGGAGAGAAGTACATGGTGCTGCTGACAGTTTCAAACCCTATGTAGGATTAGATAAACTAAAAAAAGACAAGCCGGAGCTTGAACCGGTAACAGAGGTATTTATCGGTTACAGGGGAGATAAAGAAACCGGACATGTATTTTCAATAATTGTTAAGGGTTACGGGGGAGACCTGCAGATGACTGTAGGTATCGACGGGCAGGGAACAATTACGGGTGTAAGAATAGGCGAGAACAGTGAAACCCCCGGACTTGGTTCAAAAGCAACGGATCAACCGTTCCTGTCACAGTTTGAAGGGCTGCTTCCCCAAAAAACACTTGAGGTAACGAAGACTGAAGGCGGAAAGCCTGAGGAGATAAGTGCAATAAGCGGGGCAACCATTACTTCACGTGCAGTAACATCAGGCGTCCAGGCGGCTGTGGAGGCTGCCCGGGTGATAAGGCAGGAAGGGGGCGGTAAGCAGTGAGTGCACTTAGGACCTTTTCAAAAGGTATCATTAAGGAAAATCCAACACTCAAGCTCTTGCTGGGCATGTGCCCTGCGCTGGCTGTGACAACATCCGCCATTAACGGTATTGGCATGGGAGCAGCGGCTACTGTTGTGCTGCTTGGTTCAAACATAGTCATTTCAGCCATAAGAAAGGTCATACCCGACAAGGTAAGAATACCGGCTTTTATTACGGTTATAGCAGGATTTGTGACTATTGTACAGCTGCTGCTTAAGGCTTATATACCCTCGCTGGATAAGGCGCTGGGGATTTTCATTCCCCTTATAGTGGTAAACTGCATAATACTTGCAAGGGCAGAGCTGTTTGCCAGCAAGAACAAACTCAGCCTTTCAATACTTGATGCTGCAGGGATGGGATTTGGTTTTACACTTGCTCTCCTTATAATCGGCTCGGTGAGGGAGCTTTTGGGCAGCGGTATGCTTTTCGGTGTGGAACTGACAAAAAATCTTTTTGACCCGGCTCTCATTATGATACTGCCGCCGGGAGGCTTTCTTGCATTCGGATTCATAATGGCCATAATGAACAAGATTTCAAATCTGAGCATGAGGCAGGATAAGTGTTCAACCTGCCCGATGAACTGCAGTGCACCCATGGATAATAAGGAGGGGGC
>CAYYGK010000151.1:0-6688 GCA_964471145.1 uncultured Eubacteriales bacterium
TCCGATGTCGCACAACCTCGCCGCGCTCCGGCATCACCTCATTCTCCCGTGCTCATAATATAATATAAGCATATACTAAAAAGGAGTATGTGCGGATGAATGCCTTCAGGCGCATAAGCGGGGAACTTAAATCAAGCATATCCAACATCCGTTTGCTTAGCCGCCTTTCAGGATTTGAAAGCGTATTGGTTTTTCCTGCCCTTGTTGTGCTTTTCCTGAACGCTGTTTCGGGTTTTGGTGCAGGTTTTGGAGGGCTGGTCGAAACCATTGCTTTCTGGGCACTTATGCTGGGTATTCTGCTTGCATACGCCAACCTTTCAAGGGCAAATCTATACCTTGGTCTGTTTGGCTTCTCTTTTTTCAATGCAGTATGTTTTTTTAAGTCTCTTGTTGTTGACGGGGCGTTTCTGTTCTCTCCACTTGCTGCGGTCGTTTTCTTCGGCTGGATGGGCTGTTATGCGGTAAGGCAAACATCAGACAACAAAGCGGACATTTCCGATTGAATCACTGTACTTCTGGAAGTATTGTTAGTTTTCGTCATCAATATAAGACTCCTGCATTTTCCTTTCAATCTTGCGGAGTAAATCTTCCATAACCCTGCCGTCATCAGGATAAACCACTGATATACTTCTGGTAAGTAACCCTTTGAGTGCCTTATTCACTACGCTGTGAGAGGACATTATTTCATCAATTTTATCCTTTACCGTTTCCAAGCCGGATTTGTCCGAAAAGGGCAACAGGATGAATACATCTCCGGTATTCGAACTCAGAACAGTATCGGTATCCCTCAGCCTGCTTTTCAATGCAGCTGCAAGGATTTCCCCGGCCTTTTGGGCTGGTATCCCGGGTATGCATTCCCCCTGCTCCAGCATGAGTGATACTATTGAAAGCGGGTAACCCCCCCTTGAAGCTGCTTTTATCTCCCTGTTCATCAGTTCTCTGAACGTATATGTTATAACATCCTCCCTGATCGTGTTCAAGGGCTGAGCTACATTGACCCTGAGAATACCGGCAAGTTTCTTTAATACCGTATCTTCATTGTACGGCCGGACCACATAATGCAGGGCACCACTCTCTGCCGCCCTGACAATGCTTTTTCTCTCAGCACAGTTTGAAACCACCATAACGGGAATATTGGTAAGAATAGTTTTCTTTCTCAGATGCTCGATCAACCTGAGGCTATCCTCTTCACCTGCATTAATTGTCCATATTACCAGATCATATCCCCTTTCGGATTTTCTTATGCTATCCTCCGTCTTCTCATGGTCTCTAATATTTGTTATATGGACATCAATGCTCTTTAACATATGTGAAATTTCAAGGCCGGTTATCCCCCGGCTGTCTACCGACAGTATATACCTTCTCATATATCCTCTCCAAACATTACATTGTAGTGTATCAACCTGCCGCTACCTGGTAAACATTCCTGAAAATCTTGTTATAAAACGGGGTATACTACTTCTGTTTGCACTATCCTCTCCACAAGAATGCTCCACTAACCTCCTTATGTTTCTTGAAGCCGTACAGTCGGGGTATAGCAGTGCAAAGGGAACCTGCTCCTTTACGGATTTGGTGACAAACCTGCTCTCCTGCATATATCCCATAAGCTCAATATTGTAGTTTAAAAACCTTCTGATAACATTTTTCATCTTGTCTGATACCTGTTCCGCTTCCTTATTGCTGCTGCACCTGTTTATAAGAAGCTTCAGGTTAACGCTTCCAGTCCTCTCCAGTATGATCTTTATGAATGAGTAGGCGTCTGTAATGGCATGCGGTTCGGGGGTTGTCACCACAACCGTCTCGTCTGCGCAATATACAAACGATGTTACATTCTTTGAAAGCCCCGCACCGGTGTCTATCAGCACATAGTCAAAATTCTTCTCAAGGTACTCAAACTCAGAAGTTATTCTTCTAAACTGCACATCCGACAGGTTTGCAAGCTCCTGTATCCCGCTGCCTCCAGGAATAAACTTGATTCCTCCAGGCCCATCAAGGATTATACTTATAAGGTTCCTTCGCCCCCTTACAACATCAGTCAGGTTATGCCGGGGACTTAACTTCAGTAAAACATCCACATTCGCCATGCCAAGGTCCGCATCAATTACTACAACCTTTTTCCCCCTGCGGGCAAGAGCAACGGCATAGTTGATAACAAAAACAGTCTTTCCCACCCCTCCTTTGCCACTGGAAACAGCAACAAACCTGCACCTGTTTTCACGTCCTTCATACTCTGCTGCAGGACTGTCATGGATTTCAACCAGCAGCGATCTCCTTCCCATGAACCTTTCCTTAATTTCTCCTTTTGCAGGAACCATACCGAATTCTGTTCTAATGTTCATATCCAGTTTCGTACCGGTGTTAAGCGGTACATGGATACCATTATGATATGGGGAGCTTATCTCCAGGGTGTTCTCATATACGGCAAGCAGCGTACTGTCGTACACCTCCCGGTAATACTGTGAATCGGTGGTAAGTTTGATTGTCTGTCCGGGTCTAAGCCTGCCAGTTTCCATTTAACCTCCCGGTAAAAGCCTGGCCTTTCACTGCCCATACGGGATAGAAAGGCCTGAAATACCCTCTGTCAAATCCTGATTATATTCTATTATATGAAAAAAAGTATGTCAATTACAAGCGTTTCATCCTTTCTTTCTTTTTTGTATGATACATGTTCTATTTACCCTCTTTGGAGAATCCGGTAACGCTTACTTAAATTCTATACTTCCACTCACAGGCATAATCTGTATCCACGTCCTCCCGGGATTTAATACAACCGCATTCCCGTCTTTATCAAAATAACTGGTCTTACCGGTTCTTGTCTGCTTTGACCATTCTATTTCTATTGCTTTTCCGCAGGTTATATAGTAGCCGCTGCCCGTTCCGGTATTTTCAAGGTTCTGCCTGCCGTACCTGTCACCTTTCATAGTGTGGTTTCTGATAATCTGTATCAGTATATTTGCGCACTTGAGCTGCTCTTTTGAATTTCTCTCAATATGGGGGCTTCCCATCCTCGTTCTGCTGTACAGTCCTGTTTCGGTATTGTATTCATACCCGCACCTGTAATATGAATAGCATAGTTCCACTTTCTCCGCATTGCTTCCGGTTTCTGGCACTATAAACTTTTGGCTATACTCAAAAACTCTTTGCTTTGTGCTTTCGTTACTATATCCTGCACTCTTAACATAGCTTTCTATCTTTTCCATTGAGGTATACGAGTCCTGCCAGTTGCCCGGATTATCGGTGATGTCCCAGAATATCCAGCCTCCATTTGCCACCCCGTTTGCGTTGTCAATATTAAATGTGGATATATCCCTTTTGGCCATAGGACTCCATCCAAAATGCACAAAAACAGCATCGTTTTCCATTGCATAATCCAAAAAATAGTGTCTTGCACTCCTTACCGGTCCGACCATTGGAGGGTCTGTACCCCAAAACACTGCCATAAACCTGGTAGCTCCACCTTCCACAAGCATCTCATACACTATCTGCGCTCTGTCAAGCCCTCCCTGCGGCAAAGGCCTTGTACCCTCGTTGTCAATCATCACCGCTACAGGTCTTACCCCTTTTTGGGGATAAATAAATCCCGGGTCCTCTAATGAATTATCCTTTGTTTCTACGGCATATGTCTCTTTCGTCTCTTCAGCCGTTGTTTGTCTGGATGTCTGATCACGGCTGTCTGCTGTTGCGGCTGTGACGGCATACGTACCTGCATCTTGTGTGGTTATTTCATTTACAACAGCGGCATCTTTTTCACCGTCTTTTTCGCCACATCCTGCAAGGCATACCGCAACCGCAGTTATAACAAGTAATACATATCTTTCTCTCTTAAACATAATACCCTCCGTTATCGTCATTACATGACAATATATTCTCTAAAAAAGTACAAAATCCCTTTTTGAAATTTCAGACAAATATACTCTGGACAAACGCACCAAAAAATATATAATTGAAAGAGGGTGAGTTGAAATGAACGCTTCTGAAATACCTATAGGGACGAGGCTTAGAATATCGACCTCCGGCAATCTTAACAATGAGTACACCTATGCAAGCCAGCTTCTTGACCATTTGGGTGATGGGCTGGTTATGGTTTCGGCGCCTGTCAGCGAACGTAAAACTGTATATGTACCAGCAGGGTCAATGGTAAAAGTGATGTTTCTTAATGATATACACGGCTTGATGCTTTTTAGTGCGAAATTAATACGGCATGGAAAACAGAATGCCCTTCCGGTTCTTGTCATCCGGCCCGGCGGTGAAGTCGGAACAATACAAAGAAGAAAGTATTTCAGGGTAAACTGCAGCCTTGATGTAAAATATAAAAAGCACAAGGATGAAAACAGTGAAAGCGACCCTCTTCCGCAAACAGCCATAAGCAAGAACATAAGCGGATGCGGTATTTCAATTGTAGTTGCGGAGCCCATGGAACCAGGGTCTTTGGTCGACCTTGAACTGCGTCTGCCAGGAAAACCGCAAAGGTCATTATTGTGCAAGGTGGCAAGGTGCGAAAGAATACCGGGCTTTGAAGAAATAAAATATGAAACCGGCCTCGAATTCACACTGATATCAAGGGAAGAAAGAAATGAAATTATCCAGTACGCATTCAGACAGCAGCGCAAACTGCTCAGAAAATTCTAGTCCTGTTCCAACCTCATTTTAAATGCTTCAAAAACACTGTCCATCTCCTGTTCATTGTCGATGGATTCAAATGCTTCATCCCCGTCTTCCTCAGTCACCCTGAGAATGACAATTTCTGTTTCATCATCTTCCTCTGTATCCCCTCCTGCAGGTATCAGAACCACATACTCATTATTATCCATTTCAAAAGTATCAAGGTGCACAAACTCTTCTTCCTCACCCTCTTCGTCCACCAGTACAACAGTATCCCTTTCCTCTTCCATCAAAAAACCTCCTGTATTCAAATTAAGTTGTTTTTATGCTGTTCAGATACCCCTGCAGGATATGAACTGCAGAAATCCTGTCAACCGTTCTCTTATTCCTGGAAGGCCTAAGGCCTATCTCATGCATAGTCCTCTCTGCCGCCGCAGTACTGAGCCTTTCGTCCTGTAACACTATTTCAGCATCCACAGCCGTTTTTAATGCCTCAACGAATTCCCTTGTTTTCTCACCCCTGAAACCGACACTCCCATCCATATTCCTGGGAAAGCCTACAACGATTTTTTCTACGCCATATCGGCTGCAGATTTCAACTATTCTTTTTACAACAACGTCCGCTTCCCCGCCGGATTCTATAGTCGGCAGACCCTGGGCCGTCCATCCCAGCGGGTCACTTAAGGCAATTCCTGTCCTGCTGTCACCATAGTCTATCCCTAGTATTCTCATTTATTCCTCCGGTATACCATCTTGCATTTTTCTCCTTTATATTATCTTAATGGCAAAAACAGGGCATGCAGTGCTGCAGTATCCGCACAACACACACTTTTGCTTGTTAACATCTGCCTTGCCTCCGGTTAACCTGAGTGCCCCGGCTGTGCATCTTTCCACACATTTCCCGCATCCCTCGCACCAGAAATCTATATGCAGCTTACGCTTTCTGGCTGCAACCCTTTGCATTGTGCTGTTGTCCGTTTCTTTGTTCTCAAATATGTTTACGTTCATTATTACTTCGTCAACCGACTGCATTCCTACGGCAATAGAATCGACATATGATATTCCCATCACAAACTTAAGCGATGCAGCAGCATCTCTATGGAAATTCCCGCCGCCAAGCGGTTTCATTGCAAATATCCCCTTGCCTTTACTGTGGCAAGCCCTCACCGCTTCCAGCATGTCTTCTATAGGGCCGTCACCAATTCCGAGTCCTTCTCTGTTCACAATGGGATGTACAACATCTATTTGAGGCATGTCAGTACAGGCCTTTACTACTTTAATATTATGGGTTGAAACACCTACTGCTTTTATATAACCTTTATTGGCGGCTTCAATATAGTATTCAAGAGCAGGGGCGTGCCCCTCAAGCGTCAGCCTGCTTTCCTGTTCATGCAGCATAAACAGGTCTATTACATCCCTGTCAAGTTCCTTCCTTGCCTTCTCAAGACTCTTTTGAGCCTGTTTACGGTCATATGCATAGGATTTTGTTGATATCACAGGGTCCTTACCGGTCATCCTGCATGCTTCCCTTATATGCGCATAGGTACCGTAAAGCTCTGCCGTGTCTATAAAACTGACTCCTCTTCGAATGGCTTCTGCTATAACACAGGCTCCGTCGTATTCCGGCAGGTCTGCCTGCAAAGGTCCTATTGTAAGTCCACCGAAACAGAGCCTGGAAACCAACAGGCCTGAGCTGCCCAGCTGCACATATTCCATGCTAACCTTTCAAATCTTCCTGGCTGGTCAGGTAATACCTTACGATCTCCTCAAGAAGCTCGTCCCTTTCCAGTTTTCTTACCATACTTCTTGCATTGTTATGGTTTGTTATATAGGTCGGGTCACCGGACAGTATGTATCCAACTATCTGGTTTATGGGGTTGTATCCCTTTTCCTTCAACGCCTGATACACGCTCATAAGAATTTCCCGGGCCTTGTTCACATTGTCCTTGTCCACGCTGAACATCATGGTCTCGTTGTCAGCCACGTTATCACCCTCCCGTGCCTTATTACATACCCTGAATTCACTCTTATATATTATTACACTGAAGATATTTACGCAATGATAATAATATTGTTTTTCTAAAAA
>CAYYGK010000152.1:0-6654 GCA_964471145.1 uncultured Eubacteriales bacterium
ATATGAAAACCTTTTAGACATAAAGAATAATTTTATATTCCTGGAGTTTTTAAAGGGAGAGAAAACCGGCCTGATAGCTTCAGGACAGAAGAGGCGCAGATATCAGGTAAGTGTAATATTCACAGGAAACAATACTGATAATGTATATGATCTTGTTGACAATAACTGCAGCATGCTGCCTTATGTCATGGGGAAAAAGGATTTGTACATCATATCCATATACTGGCATGATGAGCCGGAGGTCATGAGCAGAATATTTAAAACAAATATATATAATACATATTCGTTAATTAAAAATAACTGCGGGGCATTCCCCCCGATTATTGGGATAGGTGACTTCAGGGATAATATTGAGGAACTGCCTTTGTGCTACCGGCAGGCCGTAAAGGCAACAGACTGGATGAGACTTAAAGAGAAGCAGGGGGTGTTGTTTTACAGAGATATTCCTCCTGAAGAAGGCAGGACAGCAGTAGATCTGCAGGTCAAGCACAACCTGCTGATGGGCAACTATGAGATTTTGGTTAACAGTATTAAGGACATATTTTATGAAGCATGTATCAATAAGGAAGTTTTAATAAGCGAAGTACAGATAATGTGTACAGAAATCCTGTTAAAAATAAGGGAGCTGATTTCACAAAGCAGCATGGAATTGAATTTAAAACTTAGCAAATACATAAATATGCTGAAGAATCTTGATTCAATAATTGAAACCGAAAAATGGTTTACTAATATTATCAGAATGATAAGTGATGATATACAGTATATTAAAAAAGAAAACCAGTATCAGGAGGTTGCAAAGGCAAAGAAATATATTGATGAAAATTTTAAATCAAACCTGAAAATGAAAGACGTAGCGGCTGCATTCTTTATCAACTCCTCATATTTTTCTAAAAAATTCAAGGAGATGACGGGAGAGACCTTCAGTCAGTATGTGATTGGGAAGAAAATAGATTATGCATGCAGACTGCTAAAAAATACGGATATGAAAATATATGAGATATCAAGGGAGGTGGGGTATGAAGACCAGAAGCATTTCAGCAAGCTGTTTTCCAGTCACGTCAATATGACCCCCAGAGAATTCAGAAATAAGGTTGAGTAAAAAAACACACTTTTTTGTACAAAAACGCCTCATTTTAAAATATCATCTTGTACAGTATAATTATACTGCATCGAAAATCCTGCATACATGATTAAAATAGCATAGGAGATGTGTTATGAAGATAATCGGCAGCAGACTCAGCTTGATTAAGAAAGACATAATAAAAAACAGGCATATGTATATTTTTATTATTCCGGCACTGATATGGCTGATAATGTTCAGGTACAGACCTCTTTACTTCGTACAGATAGCGTTTCGTGACTTCAGAATTACCAGGGATGTACTTGATTGTGAATGGGTGGGGTTTGAGAATTTTGTCAAACTTTTTACAACAGTAGGTTTCGGCAGGGCATTCAGAAATACCTTGATCATAAATTTCTACAAATTGGTGTTCGAGTTTCCAATGCCTATTATTTTTGCACTTTTACTTAATGAAATTAAGAGTCTGCGTTTCAAGAAGATCACTCAGACCATTGTATATCTTCCTCATTTTATATCATGGGCGATAATTTTCGGGATTTCATACAGTATGCTGTCTGTTGAAAGCGGAAAAGTTAATGAAATACTGGAAATGTTAGGTATCGAGCCTGTATTCTTTTTAGGCAGCAAGCAGCATATCAGGGGTGTAATCGTAATAACAAACATATGGAAAGAAGTGGGATGGGGAACCATTATATACCTGGCTGCAGTGACAAATATTAATCCAGAGCTGTATGAGGCTGCATACGTAGATGGGGCAAAGAGATTCCAGAGACTATGGCATATTACTTTGCCAGGTATAAAATCAACAGTAGTGGTACTGCTTATCATAAGACTTGGAAAGATGCTGGATGTTGGATTTGAACAGATATTAGTGTATTCAAATGATATGGTTCTTTCCAAACTGGAAGTTCTGGACACCTTTGTTTTCAGGATAGGACTGCAACAGGGGAAGCAAAGCGTAGCGACAGCAGCCGGTTTGTTTAATTCGGTGGTTGCAGGCATACTGATTTACAGTGCTGACAAGTTTTCCAAATATGTGGGAGAACAGGGGCTGTTCTGATAATAATTCACATTCTAAATAAAAGGGGAAGGGTTTTATGGTCAACCAAAAAAAACTACAGACATTTGATATAATTAATTACTCTTTTATAGCGGTAGTGTGCATAACAATGCTATATCCATTGTGGCACACAATTGTTGCGTCTTTTATGAAGGAGTCGGAATACCTCAGTAAGAAAATTATTCTATTTACCACAGAGCCAACTTTTACTTCTTACAGGAAGGTATTTGAGGATGGTACAATATTTATACATCTCAGGGTTACAGTATTCATAACCATTGTAGGTACCATTTCCGCACTACTTTTTACGGCTTTCAGTGCCTACGGGTTGTCAAAAAGATTTTATGGAACGCAGTTTATAATGTACCTGGCAGTAGCGACAATGTTTCTGAAGGCAGGCCTGATACCTATGTACCTTAATCATAAAAGTTTAGGATTGATTAACAACCTGCTGGTATATATATTTCCACAGATGTTTAACATATTCAATCTCATAGTAATGAGGACGTATTTTAGAAGATTTCCTCAGGAATTGGAGGAATCAGCGAAAATGGACGGGTGCAACCCCATTGCCATATTTTTTCGAATAGTGCTTCCCCTATCAAAACCGATTCTGGCGGCAATAGGCTTGTTTTACACCGTTCAGTTCTGGAACACATATACGCAGTCGGTGTTTTTTATAACGGAAGAAGCAAAGAAGACTGTACAGGAATACCTGCAGAGGCTCTATTCTGACAGCACGGACATAGAAGATCTGGTAATGTCTATGGAAGCAGGTGAAGCTGAATTTTCTGCTGAATCTTTAAAGCTTGCCAATGTGGTGATAGTTTTGATGCCGATAATAGCGGTTTATCCCTTTTTGCAGAAATATTTTGTGAAAGGAATGTTTATAGGATCAGTAAAAGGCTGAAACCCGGGAAGGGGTTCACATACCAGGCAAGTAAAAACAATACAAGGAGGGTTGTGAGAAAACATTATTTATGTTGAAGGAAAAGTAAGGTATGATTTTAAAAAACAGGGAGGTACTATTATGAAAAGAGTATTTACTATTTTGTTGGCTGTTATGCTGATGATGTCACTAGCGTTCACAGGATGCCAGAAAGATGATGAAGCTTCTGACGGGAGTGTCACAACAACAACTGTTGAAGCAGAAGATACGGAAACAGAAGCTGATTCGGAACAGGAAGAAGAAACAACAACTGAGGTTGCCAAGATAAATTATGACAAAAAATATGATATAAACATTTTTCAATGGGGCCCCAGAGATATTGAAGAAGGCGATGAAATTATAAAGCACCTCTGTGAAAAGTTCAATATCGAGATAAAAGTTGACAGAATCCTTGCAAAAGAATATGTGAAGAACCTTGAAATAAAGGTCGCCGCGGGAGACCTTCCTGACTTCTTCAGAAACAACAAAGGATCTCAACACGTTTACAGGAATATGTATGAAGATGACTACCTTGCAAGCTTCACAGAGTATTCTGAAAAGTATGACCTGCAAGGTATCAGGGAATACTTAAAAAAGCCTGTCATGAAGCGTTTTGCTGAGAAGGATGGATTTTTCAGGGTGCCTACCGACAGGGGCTTTGCGGGTTCAGGTCTGGTTGTAAGAAAAGACTGGATGGACCAGTTGAATCTTGATATGCCCAAAACCATGGAAGAGTATAAAAACCTTCTTAAGGCGTTCAAGGATAACAATATGGGAGGAGAAGATACTGTGCCAGTAACAGGCTTCAGGTCTCCCACAGAGTTAGTTTCATGTTATACTGGATGCCAGGAATGGAAAAAATTTAATGGAAAATGGACCTCCGAGTATGTACTTCCCGAATACAAGGAAGCACTCAGGTTCATACAGGGCTTATACAGTGAAGGCCTGATTGACCAGGAAATTTTTACCTTGAATGAGTCTCAGGCAAACGGCAAGTTCATAGGTGGAAAAGCAGGAGTTATGTTTACTATGGCGAAAAATCGCTATGTCAAGCTGAAGAAGCAGCTGGCAGAAAAGAATCCTGATGCAGAGATGTCAATGATTGTCCCAATGCCAGAAGGGCCTGCAGGAATCGGTTACAGAGAACAGACCGGCCTGGGCAGTAGTGTAATAGTGCCAAAGATAGACCAATCAGAGGACAAACTTACCAGAATAATGGCACTTGTAGACTATATGCACACGGAAGAAGGTTTGGATATTCTGATAAACGGTATTGAAGGCATACACTATAACATGGAAGATGGCAAAATGGTTAAAACCGATGCGTATGAAAGAGATATAATAAGTGGTATAGGGCATCTGACAGCAATGCTGACTGATTACTCAGGCAATTACAAGTCTCTTGAAGGGCCGGTTAAGGAAAATTATGAGGCTGCCGTTAAATATGCTGTTATAAACCCGGCAGAAGGATTTACAAGTGAAGTTTATGAAGAATACGATGCACTTGTAGAGCCTGTAATAGGAGAATGGTCAACCAGCTTCATAACAGGAGAAAAAGATCTGGATGAGGACTGGGATGAATATTTGAAGCAGCTTGAAAAGGCAGGACTGGATAAGCTTACTGAAGAAGTAGCCGCTTATCTAAATGAAAAAGGAATAGAGTAGGATATCAAGCTTCAGCATCTCTCTCTGTAGATTGGGATGCTGAAGCATTATAAGAAATGTTTCTCAGAAACAAATAAAAAGAGGTGTGTTTTTATGTTTAGGAAAGTGTTTACCTTGCTTTTATGTGTGATACTGCTGGCAGGTCTGGCAGTTCCGGTTGCAGCTTCATCAGAAGGTGACGGATTAAAGGGCGAGTACTATGAAGGAAGTAATTTCAGGGAACTGAAACTGACAAAAATTGACCCTCAGATTGATTTTGACTGGGAAGCAGGGGCTCCTGCTGATGGAATGCCTGCTGATTATTTTTCAATTCGCTGGACCGGTTATTTATGTCCTGAAGAATCAGGAACCTATGAATTTTCTGTATTATCCAATGATGGACAGAAACTAGTTATAGACGGAAATATTGTTACTGATAACTGGGATACAGGTATAACTTTACTTAAAGGTGACAAGCCTCTGGAACTTGAATCAGGCAAGTTTTATCCTATTACCCTTGAAATGTTCGAAGGCGTAAAGACTTCTGAAATTCATCTGGAATGGTCTCTTGGCTCTGGAGATTCAGAAATAATTCCTCAAAAGTGTCTGTACTCTGAGATCCCAGGAGATGGGCAGCAGGAACAGTCAGAAGGCGGTGAAAAGGCTGAAAGTGCGGGCAAACCTACTGCTGAGGTTGTCAATGTTGAATGGTCTTCTGTAGACAAGCTTGGAAATCCGGGTACAAACCTTATTGATGGAGATATGAAAACCAGATGGGCCGGTTTTGGTGATGGCGAGCACTGTATTTTTGAACTTGCCAGTGAACAAAAAATAGGTGGAGTGGGTGTTGCATGTGCAGCAGCAAATGAAAGAATTTATAAGTTTGATATTTTAGTGTCAAATGACAAGGAAAACTGGACTGAAGTTTTCAGTGGGGAAAGTAGTATAATGAATGATATGGAAATGGAAGATTTTATGTTTGCACCTGTAAGTGCAAAATATGTAAAGCTCCTTGGACATGAAAACAGTGTCAACGCATGGAACAATTACAGAGAAGTCGTTATATATAAAGCCAATCCCCAGACTGGAGACACAAGTGTGCTGCCAATTGTTCTGCTGGCAGTGGCTGCTGCTTTGGCAGGATTGATTGCAATAAAAAAGAGGAATACTGCAGAGTCAAATTAAAGACTATTGGTGAAAACAAAAAATCGAGCTATTCAGTATCACAGTAACAACTGAGATATTGAATAGCTTTATTCGTTGGATTGAATAAAGAGGATTGGGTTCAACTGGTGAGGCGTTTTGGGTGAGTATTGTGCATATGAATACACACCTTTTTGCAAATAACAACCGTATATTTTTATTTTTAGGGTGCGTGTATAATTGTTTCTGTATAAAAACTATTTAAGCGGTTTCACCCCAGGGAGGTAAGATGAAATGATAAAAAAGGTGTCAGTTATAATAATAACTGTTTTACTGCTCATAATGATGTCGGCTTGTAATAAAGAAAACAGTCACAGTGACTCAGGTGAAAGCACCGGAAATGAAACAGAGGCATCTGGCCAAACGTCCGGGATGACAGAAGAATCATCTGATGAAACGGAAAACGTACTGACTGAAAAAGAGGTTGAAACAACAGATGAAGAAGAAACCGAAGCAACGACCCAAGAAGAAACTGAAACGACAACTGAAGAATTTAAGCCTTCTTATACTATAGTAAAACTCAGTGTACAGGAGTTGAAAGACACATTTTCAAAACGTTTTAATCCACGGAAAGAGGAAGAAGAATCCTTAAAGGATGATGACAATATTTTTTATGAAAAAGACGGGGTTGTTGTAATGGAAGTTGAGTCAGCCGCTCCAACCCATAAGTGGGTGGCCGAAAAGGAGCATGAAGGCTTCTACGGCTCCTGCTATTATACCTGGAGAGGGGGAAGTTAC
>CAYYGK010000153.1:0-222 GCA_964471145.1 uncultured Eubacteriales bacterium
ACATCCTGAACGGTTGCCGCAGCAGGCTTTTCACACAAGACTCCACTTCCCCTGGACATGGCAAGACAACTCTGATCCTTGTGAAACTGTATCGGTGAAGAAATGACAGCCAGGTCTGCAGAGCCTTCTTTATAGAAATCTTCCATTGTTTTATGAATTCTGATACCTTTGTCGATGAGTTCATCATACCTGCTGCAGTTTTCAGGCCGGGGGTCAACCACC
>CAYYGK010000153.1:232-2880 GCA_964471145.1 uncultured Eubacteriales bacterium
GAATTTCCTCCAGGTAATGCTCACCATAACCTCCTATACCTGCAAGCAGTATTTTAAATATGTCCATAGTTTATACCCCCTGATTGTTTTCTGAGAGCAATTGTATCAGAAATTCACGGCTATTTCCATCTTAATTGGAATATTTGATGGCATCGTGAAACGATGACTTAAATCCGGGATACAGTTTGCTGTATACCTGGTACATGGCATCATATAACTCCCTGTTGCCTGGTTCAGGTTCTGTTGTTTTCCCCGGCCCTATGCAGGATACAGCCTCTTCAAGCGAAGTGAACATGCCTGCTGCAACACCTGCTGCGGCAGCAATACCGAATGATGTGGCATGCTCGGAAGGTATACTCACATTACGTATACGGGTACTGCAGATGTCTGCAATTATCTGCCTCCACAGCTGCGACCTTGCCCCTCCGCCAATCAATCGCATGCTTTCCGTACTGCATGTTTCACTAAACACATACAGCACACTTCTCAGAGCAAAAGCAACTCCCTCAAGAACGGAACGCATGAAATGCCTTTTCTGATGCCCGGAAGCGATGCCGCAAAATACACCTCTTGCATCCGGGTCAAATACCGGCGACCTTTCCCCTTCTATGTAAGGCAGGAAAATCAGCCCGTCACACCCCGCAGATGCTCTGCCTGCGTATTTATGGAATTTCTCAACATCTTTTTCATCAAACAGTTCCATTGCCCACTGTACAGATCTGCACGCCGACTGGACCGTACCGTAGTATCCACAGTTTGCACCATCAAGCGAAAGTATATTGAAAAGCCTTCTGCCAGGGTCAATAACAGGGCGCTCAGATAATGCCGCAATCCATGCTGTTGTGCCCAGACAGCAGTAAATCTGCCCTGGGACTGTCACTCCCGCACCAATGTTTGCACATGCCCCGTCCCCTCCCCCTGCGATTACCGGTATACCGTCAGAAAGCCCCATCTGCCGTGCACTTTCCGCAGAAAGTACACCCACAGTTTCTGTGCTTCTTCGGATATCAGGCAGCTTGTCTAAATCAAGTCCAGCTTCCTTTATCAGGCTTGCATCATACTCTTTTTTGAATATATTTATGAACTGGGCATGTGATGCATCAGAGTAATCTGTTGTATTCATATTTCCGGTCATCCTGCCGGTTATGTAATCCTTTGCCTGCAGAAAAAGTGCTGTTCTTCTGTATATTGAAGGTTCTATCTCACGTATCCACATTGCCTTGCACAGGCTTGACCTGGGGTCAGCAACATTTCCCGTTAAATCATAAACAGCCCCTTCTCCTGCTGTGCTGCACAGATTCTTACACTGGTTTTTGGCACGGTTGTCCGAGTGTATCATGCATCTTCTCAAGGGGATGCCCTCACTGTCGACAGGCAGACATCCAAGCATTATGCCGCTGACTCCCGCCGCACAAATCCTGCTTCTTATATCGGGGTGCTTTTCAACAAGCTCCCTGGTGTTAAGGCACACCCCCTGCCACCAGTCCTCAGGATCCTGCTCTGCTTCCCCCGCCGTCCCCTGATAAGTCCTGTGCGGAGTTGTCCGGGAATCAATCAATACTCCATCCTGACCGAATACTGATGTCTTTGTACCGCTTGTCCCTATATCATGCGCCAGGATATACTCACAATCCAAATGCAAACCCCCAGTTAAAAGTATACCATATTATATCACTATTGAAGACAAATCATCTATCATACGGATTCATCAAAATAAATCTTAGTTATATATTAATAAACTACTATTCATGGCAGGAAAAAGAGATATTGAATATTAAATATTTCCTAATTATCTTAAGGCTGTCGTTTATATCTGCGTTTCTCTTTGTTCTCCTACTGCCGGCAGTTATAGCTGATGCAGGACAGCTTGAAAAAACTGCGTTGCTGGCAATCAAAAAATCGGCTGGGTGGGGAGTTTCAGGCGGCGCCCCCCATCTTGAATATACAGTCATTGACTTTTGCACCCGTTAGCTGCGAAACCACCGAACACTTGACTTTCAACAGGAAGAAAATCTCCCTGGGGGCATCCGAGAGGGTCTCAAAATTGCCCTGGCCCTTGCTTATTACGACATCAGCTTCTCCAAATATCCTTTTGAAATCCTCTGTGCATTCCTCAAGAATCAGCCCGGGTGCGGTGCATCCAGAGGATATTATTGTGCAGCTCTCATCCAGGCCTGAATCAACAGCATCTTCATACACCGCATCGTTTATAATCGGTTCGCTCCTTACAGCATACGTCAGGTCCTTGTGTGCCAGTTCCTCAGCCAGCACTCTGTCAAAAACCGTTTCTCCCGCATTGTCCCCAATAATCAGCACCTTTTGAGCATCCTTTAGAGCTTTTTCAAATGCTTTGATATCACATACCGCAAAATCTCTGTCAAGTTCTTCCTTAACACATTTTTCAATGTCAATGTTACTGTTTATCGCATAATCAATGACGTTGCCGGCTGCAGCAGCCTTGAGGGCCCAATACATCCGGTCCCCTTCTCTTTTATCCAGAAAATCCTTTATCATGGGGTATACGGCTTTGGCTGCTTCAATGCTTTTTTTCTTTATCTCCCTGTACGGGTCGGACAACCCTGTATGTCTTTTTACCACTGCATGCATGTCTCTGCCCAGTTCAGGCGCATACCTGTAATCTTCATATC
>CAYYGK010000153.1:2890-6634 GCA_964471145.1 uncultured Eubacteriales bacterium
GTTAAGTATCCTTTTTTGAATGTCTTCATCTTCAGTAGTAAGTCTTGAGGCTTTCAGGACCTGTCCTAAAAAACACGGAAGGCAGTCCAGGTGTATTTGCATTCTTGTGCTCCCTTCTTTCGTTCACAATGATTTTTCTATTGCGTTCTTTCCTTTGATGTTTGGCATTACCATTGCAGCTATTGCAATCACAGCAATTTCAACGGCGATCATGACTCCCACGCTGTAGACCCTCTCAAGCAGCAGATTGATCATCCCCCCTGTAACAAGTGTCACTGCAAACATGACTGCTACAGCCTTTACAGTATCCTTTACGCCCAGCTCCTTAAGGAGAACGGTAAAAGTAGCTATGCATGGAAAATACAGCGTAAGTACCAGTACAGCCGTGACAACCTGCCGGCTGTCAAGGGTGAGCGGCTCGAGAAGTGCTATGGCAGCATCCTTCCGCATTGTCCCTATAATGAGGGCGGACACTGTCTCTTCGGGCAGACCGAAAACTCCCTTAACCACAGGAGCAAAAATCCTGCCGATAAATGCAATGACCCCTGTTGTATGCAGCAGGTTTATAAACAATATGCCCCCGAAAACATAAGGCACAGCCTCCCGCAAAAAACATAGCAGCCTCATTTTAAGCTTTTTAATCTGTACCTTCAGTCCCGGGATCCTGTAAGGAGGAACCTCCATTAGAAGTGTAGGGGTAGTGCCCCCTACAGTGCGTTTTAGAATTATTCCAAGAACGGCCCATACCATAAAGAGCGTTGTAAATACAAGCGCAGTATACTGCCCGCCCCTTACACCCACCGCACGGACAATCAGGGCTGTTTGAGCCATGCAGGGAATTGTAACGCAGGTTACTACAGCAGTTATAAACCTCTCTCTCCTGGATTCCAGATTGCGGATAGCAAGAATACCGGGCACATTGCACCCGCATGCAAGCAGCATTGGTATTACCGAATATCCGTGAAGCCCAATATAGTGGAGTACCCTGTCAAACAACACCGCTACTCTTGGCAGGTACCCCAGGTCCTCCAGGAAACCAAAAATAAGATAGAACAGCACAAGGAAGGGAAGTACTATGCCGAAAACAACAAAGACGCCAGTGGTAAGGACCCCCATAGCCCCCTCAAAATCAACAGCACTTCCTGAAATATCGCCTATCAGAAGTGAGTGAATGATGCCCTGTCCTCCAAGTAATTCGCTTATCCACAGTATAAAAGGCAGGTATACGGCATGAAAAAGCTTCAGTGTATAAGTGGTTATGAATTCACCTGCCTCTATTATCAGCTTGAATGCCAGATAAAGAGAAAGCAGTGCCAACGGAAACCCGGCGACCGGATGTATCATAAGGTCCTGTATCTTCTCCACAAACGTATGCCGCCTGTTCTTAAGGTTCTGTACCTGTGAGGTTATGTGTCCAATGCTTTTCCATCTCTGCTCACTGTCAAAACGGGTGCTGGTAACAGGCCTTGCATTTACGGCTTCCCGTCTGAGCCTTAAAAGCCCCTCTTCGGTTAGACCGTTTGTTGGTACAGCGGGTACACCCAGCAGTTCCGTGAGTTTTTTGTCATCTATCCCTATACCCTTGTGTATTGTGTCATCCCACATGTTCAAGGCAATAACCATCGGCTTCCCAAATTCCATCAGCTGGAGGGTAAGATTCAAGTTCCTTTCAAGGTTTGTGGCATCCACAACATTGACAAGTATGTCTCCTGTCTTTATCATGTTGACTGCTACCTTTTCAGCCTCGGACTGCGGATCAAGCCTGTATGTGCCCGGAACGTCAATTACTTCGTATATCTTCCCGCCGTAAGTCATCCGTCCTCTGGTAAACTGTACGGTAGTACCTGGGTAATTTGAAGTGGTTACGTTTATTCCGGTAAGGTGTGCGAAAATGGCGCTCTTGCCAACATTAGGGTTTCCTATGAGCAGGATTTTCATGACCTGTGCACCTCCACAATTATCCTGGCTGCCATACCCCGCCCCATTGCTATCTCTGTTCCTGACGCTGAAGCAATCACCGGCCCCTTTGCGGCCAGAGCGCTTTTTTTGGCAATAACTACTCCCTTCCTGATTCCGAGAGATTCAAGCCTGGAGAGTATGCCCATTCCCCCGTTTACCTGTATAACCGTTCCTCTTTGCCCGTTTTTCATGTCACACAGGGAAATGCCTTTCCCGGATGTCAACATTTTCAACCCCTTTCAATAGATACTGATAATCATTATCAGTGTATCCCCAAAAAAAACCTCTCATTAATATGCTATGCATTTTTTCTGCTGCTTTTGCATCTGCTGCAATAGCCGTAAATCTTGACAGACTTTTCTCCTACCTTGAAATCCCTGGTCCTGGCAATTGTCTGTTTCATACATTCCAGGCATTTACCGTCTATTTCCTGCACCCTGCCGCACATCAGACAAACAAGGTGGTGATGAACAGGCCTGTCGGGACTTAAGTATTCGTATCTGGCCGGGGAGCCTTCCATCAAAAGCTTTGTAACAAGACCTTTGTTTTCAAACAAATCGAGTGTCCTGTAGACCGTGGCCAGCCCTGTTCTTTTTTCAGATACAAGTAAATCATGTATATCCTCTGCATCCAGGTGTTTACCCCTATTGTTTATTAAAAGCTCAAGTATGGCCTCCCTTTGTGCAGTAATCCTTATTTCCCTGTCTTTCAATATTTGGCACGCATTATGGGTAACTGCGGTTTCCCCTTTCCCCATAAGATACTATCATCCCCTTTATATAGTTGTCAATAACCTGTGAATTCTTTTTAGCTACCTTCCTTTCCGGCCATGTCTCCAGCAGTTCCTCCTACAGAACCCCTTGTGTTCGTTCTGTTCACACCCCAGTTTTTTTGAACCGCATTCAGGGCAGGAAAACTCCCCATTTAAGACCTTCTGGAAATTCTCATAGCTCTCTTCCCATGTATGACCACATAAAAGACACCTTACCAGACAGATGTTCCTGGTGAAATTCCCTCCCTCTATACGTATAGATTTGCCGTTTACAAGACTGTCCGCAACCTTTTTTCTGGCACTTCGGAGTATCCTCTGGAAAGTTTGCCTTGAAACCTGCATTCTCTCCGCGCATTCTTCCTGCTCAAGGCCTTCAGAATCCTTCAGCCGTAATGCTTCAAGCTCCTCAATCCTGAGCTTGTTCTCTTCCATATTGCGGGGATCCACATCCTCGGGCACAAAGTTTTGAATGCTGGGAATGAATTCCACCCTTCTCCATTTTACCGGTCTAGGCAACAGTTTAACTCCCTTCCTGATGATACATATATAATACCATATGTATATCAGCGAGTCTTTGTATTAGTTGTTTCAGGTTGTATGGTCACACTCGGTCTTCTCAACTCCATAACCCTTACCGGCACCGGGACTGCAAAGGCTTTCACCGCCTTCCAGGCTGCCTTCCTGAAGTTTGCGAATAACCTCATCAATATTTCCGCTTATTCCTGCCACAACCTCTATACCCAGCTGGTCAAAGAATCCGACTGCACGGTTGCCCATACCGCCGCACACTATGCAATCCACTCCCTTTTTATTTAAGAATTCCGGTATTAGGCCTGGCTGGTGGCCGGGATTCCGTATCTCCTCCCTGTTTACCGCTTTGTTTTCCCCGATGTCTACCAGTGTAAACGCGGGGCACCTTCCAAAGTGGGCAGATACGTTGTTTCCATCGGTTGTAATAGCTATTTTCATATTGTAATCCTCCGTTCTATTTATATTATACATAAGTTTTTCAG
>CAYYGK010000154.1:0-4730 GCA_964471145.1 uncultured Eubacteriales bacterium
AACAATGTATCAAAAAAGCAGAATGCCTCACAGGGGACGTATAGTAGCATTTAATCCAAGGAGAATGCCTGGCGTGCAGGAAGACGAACAGGAAGTTTCAATACCTTCTCCCGATGAGCCTGAAGAAGCAGAAGAAGCACCTGAAGAAAGAAGCATCAACAGTCCTATTTCATCCCAGGAACCACTGTTCAGATTCCTTGACAGGGACATCTGGCTGGATGATATTATTTTGATTGGGCTGATTATCGTGCTGGTTTCCGAAGGGTGTTATGACAATTTGATACTGCCTGCGCTAATAATCCTCTTTATTACAGGATTTGGACAATTGTTTTAACAGCAGGCTTTAAAAATCAGCTGCATTGTTGTTGCTAAAAGCATACCTGTCTGATAAAATTGAATCGGTCATGTTCTGTACATGTCCGGTTTTATTATGAATACGGGGGTATGTTTTGAATAAACGGCGTACAGTTGCAAGCATTGCTTTCAACAGATTCTTAAAACTCACTCTAGGCACATACCTTATTATCAGATTCAGGATCAGTGCTGTCAAAGAAGGACTGTCCGGGCTTAAACCACCGTATATTCTGCTTGCAAACCACCCAGGTTTCTGGGACCCTTTTATTGTATCCCTGTATGTTGCGGAACCCATACAGTTCGTTGCTTCAGATGAGTATTTCCGAAACCCTCTTTTAAAATTCCTGCTGGCACTGGTAGGAGCCATACCTAAATCAAAGTTTATATCCGATCATGAAACAGTAAAGGAAATACTCCGTGTAAAAAGAAAAAACGGTGTCATTGGTATATTCCCCGAGGGCAAACGGACATGGGACGGCCGTACTATGCGTATTCTGTACCCCACATCCAAGCTTGTAAAAAAACTTGGAATACCTTTGATAACCGTAAAAATAAAAGGAGGTTTCCTTTCCTCTCCCAGGTGGGCCGACAGCAGCAGAAGGGGACGAATAAGGGTCATATACAGGCATGCCCTGACACAGAACCAGATAGCAGACATGACGGTTGACCAGATACATGCCGTTATTACAGAACAACTTGCTCACAATGAATATGAATACCAGAAGAAAAACATGTTTGAGTACAGGGGTAAAAATCTTGCCCAAACACTTGAACTTTTTCTGTTCACCTGTCCATGCTGCAATCGAATGGACACATTAGAATCAAAGTCTTTCAGGTTTTTTTGCAGCTGCGGACTTGAAGCAGCCATTGACACATTCGGTTTTTTCAAGCAGGTAAAAGGCAAGCTGCCTTTTGCAACCCCACTGGAATGGAATGACTGGCAGCAGCAAAAACTTAAAGAAATGCTCTTACAGGCATCGGCCGGAAGCCCTTCTGTTGAAAACAGCCATGCCGTTCTTGAAACGGGCATGCGCCTTATCAGGTTTGCAGATGCCAGGCAGGGTAGTCTGGCCCTTTTCGTGGACAAGCTGACATTCAGGGAAGAACAAGGGAGTACTCAGAACTTTGAGCTTAAAGACATCAAGGGTTTAAACATACAGTACAATGACAGATTCGAGTTCTATTACGGGCGGCGCCTGTACAGGTTTTCTTTCCCTGGAAGCACAGTATCGGCATTCAAGTGGAAGTGTGCAATAGAAATACTTACCAGATATCAATATGAAATGCGGGAAGGAGATAAATCCAATGAATTATGAATGGCCCTATGTAGTTGATGTGGCAATTCTGTCACTCTTTCTGGGAGTGGCAACTTACCTTAAGCGGAATCTCAGATTCCTGAGAAAATACCTTATACCAAATTCAATAATTGCAGGTTTCATAGGCCTGCTGCTGGGTCCTGAGCTTCTTAATCTGATTCAGCTTAATACCGATCGCATGGGCAACCTTATCTACCATCTGATGGCCGTAGGATTCATATCACTTGCGCTAAAGGAAAGACCTCGGGGAAAAAACAAGGATGTGCTGCGTACAGGTGTTATTATAGTTAGTACTTACCTCGTCCAGGCCTTAATCGGGTTTGGCATAACACTGATACTGACGTACACCCTGTTTCCGGACCTCTTTCCCGCATTCGGCCTTTTACTGCCGCTGGGGTACGGCCAGGGGCCCGGCCAGGCTTTTTCCATCGGCAGGCAGTGGGAATCACTCGGCTTTCTGCATGGGGGCAACATAGGCATTTCAATATCTGCATTCGGCTTCCTGTGGGCTTGCCTGGGAGGCATCCCTCTTGTAAACTACCTGGTTCGAAGGAAGAAATTCATCTCTCCTGTTAAAACAGAAAAAACACTCCGGGCACGCATACATGAGGAAGACAGTCCGGATGACATACCGTTGAGCGAGTCAATTGACCGGGTTTCTGTCCAGCTGTTTCTTATAGGCATCGTATATCTGGCAACATTCCTCACCCTTAAGGGAACCGACATGATACTGCTTAACATGGGTACATTCGGCATGACACTGGCAAAGCTTCTCTGGGGGTTCCATTTCATCATAGGTTCACTGTATGCCATACTCATGCGCCTGATTTTTGATTTTTTCAAGAAGAAAAAAATACTGATAAGGAACTACCCCAACAATTTCCTGCTGCAGAGAATTGCAGGAGGTTCATTTGATTTCATGATTGCTGCAGCTGTGGCATCAATATCCATAACAATACTCAGGGAGTACCTGGTCCCTACTCTTCTTGTAACTGTTGCCGGCGGAATAGTTACAATGTTTTATACCATATACATCTGCAGGAAGTTTTTCAAAAAACATGTGCTGCAGAGCATAGTTGCCCTGTACGGTATGCTGACCGGCACCATATCAACAGGTATGGCGCTTCTCAGGGAAGCTGACCCGGAGTTTGAATCAGAGGTGGCCAACCATCTTGTCATGGGAAGCGGCATAGGCCTGATGTTCGGCTTTCCTCTTATGATGGCCCTTAACATACCGATATTTGCAATACAAACCAACAGGCCCGTGCTGCTCCCCTTAACCATGCTTATATTCCTGGCCTATCTGGTGTTCTTGTTTGTTATACTGCATTTGAACAGGGACAGGTCTTCATGACTGTTCCTGGAGCTAAAGCAGTTCAGCCGAATAGGAATAGCTTCCGTTGTCTCCACGCTTATCCAGGTTTGAGGGTATAAGGCATATTTCATTGTATTTTTCGAGGTCTTCCACAACAATATCAAGCCTTTTTGAAGACGTGTCGGGTTCAATATATGAAATGTCGCACAGCCCGTCATGCATGTTTCTTTTCTGCAGCTTCATGCCCCAGCGTGTTGAACCGGTTCCCTCGACAGCTATTTTCAGTTTCCTGCCTTGCGAGCTGCCATACTTGAAGAGCTGGTAGTCGGAGGAAAGATGTCCAAGACTGGTTTTATCTGAATGCACAGGATATTGGGCAAACTCATTCTGTACTTTTATGCGCTCTCCCCATTGCCTGCCTTCACGGAAATACTGCCCCGGGTTGAAGCTGAATGCGGAGAACGTGTTGAATGCTTCAGCAATACCACTTTTTTCTTTTAGTGCGCTCAATGCTGTGTCAATGGCATTTACACTGCTTGAGGTATCCCCGTGGGCCTCCCATATCTTTCTCATTGTCTCATAGCCCCCGTGGTTTTCTGTTATATACCTGGCAAAAATCACTCCGCTGTAGGTATACTCATCCAGGCTCCTGTCAGGCTCAGAAAAAAAGTCATCAAGATACCTTACATAATCGTTAACCGAACTGTACAGTTCGTCTTCATTCCAGGTGGCACTGGCTTCTTTCCACCATTTGTCCGCCTGTACATTATAAGCGTACTGCACTGCGTGAAAAAACTCATGTGCTGCAGTCACCTTCATATTGTCATCCCCTGGCCTGTCAAATCCCTTTTCGGCAGAGTAATTGTTGTCGAGTGCTATATATGAAGCCGCGCTGGTCCCGTACCTTCCTGTCTTGTAATATCCTTTTGAAGAGGTATAGCCGTATATGCCGTCAAGGTCATAAACATAGACATCATACGCCTTCGCACCTGACTCAAGCAGTGGTTTCTTAAATCCCCTGTCACTGCATGTTACCCTCTTCACATTGTCAAAGGCATCCGCCATGTCAGCTATATATCCGGGCGTTCCGCTTCCGTAATACGGGACTGCATGTTTGCCCGAAACGGTGTAGTGTATCCTGAAAAACCCCGAAGGACTTTCATATGTCCTGTCCAGTGAAGGAACTGACCCCCTCAGATATTCCTGAGCCTGCCTTGCAAGCTGCATATCTGCATACCTGCTGCGAATGTATTCCCTGATCTGTTCAATGTATATTGTACCGCTTTTAAGCGGCCTTGCCCCTGATGCCCTGAAACTTCGGGGAAGCCTTGCTTTGTCAAACAGTGAGTACATGAGCAGGCGGATCCTTTCATGCCTGTCCAGCGCTCCGCTCCTGTACGCAGCCTCCACCCTTTCCGCATCACTTACAAGCGGAAGCCTTATTTCAACAGCAACCTGCTTACTTAACCTGCCGCACCTGACTGTTATACTGCCATCCCCTGCGTTTCTTAAAAATCTTCTGTACAGCTGCCTGCCCCGGGTCGATAGCCTCTCTCCCGCATAAGACAGGCTGTAGCTGCCATATACGGCATTTCCCTTCCTGTTCCTGAGAACAGGTACCCTGCTTAGCCTTTCTCCCATTTGCAGGCGCCATTTTTTTGCCTCCCCGGTATCAATTTCGGTAATGTCTGTAACTGCAATATCAATATCCGAGTTTATAGTATCTTCTCCTCTTGAAAAGCTAC
>CAYYGK010000154.1:4740-6526 GCA_964471145.1 uncultured Eubacteriales bacterium
ATTCCTTGTTTTCCACACCCATGCCTGAAGGAAGGGTATCACTTATGACGCTCAGGAAACATGATCCTTCCGGAACCATTAGCCTGAACCTGCCGTCTCTTCCGGACAGCACTCTTAAAACAGGCCTGCTGCCTCTTACACTGACTCCTTTTCCGTATTCTCCTGCGCTATCTGTATGCATGTACAGAACAAGCTCAACACCCGGGATACCTTTTCTGCCTGTCTCCCCCGTGATGCTTCCGTCGCTGTCGTAAAAAACACTTCCAGTTACCATTGTCAATTTCCCACCATAAAAAAACATGCCTCATCCCTCCTGTTATTATGTAGGGCCCGAGGCATGCCTGGAGCATTCAGTACATCATATTATATTCTACCGGCAAGCGTTATGTGAATTCTCAGTTATTTATTCTGACAGATGAAACAACCGTTTCGGTGTTTAAGTCTATCTTGTATTCAGCCGTTTCGTAGTTTGCCGTCTGGCGGTACCCGTCCTTTTTTATCCAGTCATCTCCTGTTTCAACTTCGCTCAGCACCGAACTGCCCTTGAGGCGTATACCCGCTTTAGGAGGCAGGCTTATACTCAGGCTCATTGCAGCACCTTCAACAGTAACTTCGGCACCTGGATAATTGGCTCCAAACTTCAGGTCAATGTCTCCTGCGGCACCTTGTATAACCAGTTTTCGCACCTTAATCTCCCTCATATCCATATCCAGGTCGGTTGCAGCTGTTTTCAGCTCCATATCCCATACAACACTGTCACTTAGCGTAAATCTTCCAAAGTAATTTTTTCCCGTAAAGCGCGTGGAATATTTCTTCTTCTCAAATGAGATAAAAGCATTGCTGCCGCTGTTGTCAAAAGTGTGTACGACATCGGGCAGGTTCGTTTCAGCTTCCAACAGTTCTTCCGTTCCCGATGACACATCCATTTTCAGTGCGGCAAGCTCCAGCTTTAATTTGGCATGTGTATTTTTCTGACCCTTTTCTATTACTACTTTGTCCTGAACCGTCATACCCCTTTCAGAGGGCTCATCCCTCTTTACATACCCGCAGCCTATGATTATTGCAGCAAAAAGCACCCAGGATATAACCTTTACAGTGTTGTCTTTGAATATTATGTTTATGCCAACAACGACAAGAATGAGAGGCCACAGTATGTTAAGGCAGTTCATTATGGACCAGTTGATAACACCTGCATTAACAAGCACCCATACCAGACCTGCCAACAGCAGAAACAAGCCAAACCCAATGTTCTTTCTTTTCATGATTCACCGCCTCCAGCCTGTATAGATTATTAACCCGCCTGCAGCTAGAAGGAGCAGAGGCCAGAAAAACCTGGCGTAATACCAGGGCAAAATATGTCTTGTCAGAAGAGAAGCTCCCAGAAACAGCAGTATCCCCCCTATAACCAGCCTTGTCCTGTTATCCTGTGCCTGCGCCTCACCGTCTCCATCACCCGATGAACTTTCAACGTATGGTATTTCATCCTCATCCCCCTGTTGTCCGCTGCGCTGTACATTTTTATTTTCAGGCATTACTATTGCCGCAACAATATATGCAATAACCCCCAGCGGGAAAAACGCCAGCCCAACCGCTACAAATATCAGCCTCATTACTGTTGCATCTATACAAAAATACTCCGCCATGCCTGCAGCAACACCCGCCAGCATCCTGTTCTTTTTCAAACGGTAAAGCTTCTTATCCATATGCAAACCCCTTTCAGTTATTTATACCTTTTACGTATACGTACATAAACATATACGCAGGGTAATGCAAAATGTCTGAATGC
>CAYYGK010000155.1:0-6520 GCA_964471145.1 uncultured Eubacteriales bacterium
CATAATATCAAGGCAGTTAGAAGAAAAGTCCGTTCAACAACTTTTACAGGATGTTTTTTTCAATGGCATTAACAAACTCAATGATGTTATATCAAGGGCTGCTTTTCACGGGTATGATTTAACCAGGCCATCCCGGGTGCTTGTTATGGACATTGACAATTTCGCCGGTTACCTTGACAATCATGGAATGTATGACGAAACCCGGATATTGGAATTTAAGAATTATATAAAGCTTATCTCAGTCAGTTTTTTTTTCAAGCTTAATATCAGGGTGCTTTCTATGACAAGACATGATTCTGTTGTATTGGTTGTTCCCTGTACAAATGAAAACGGGAACTGTGATATAAAGAATTTGGCGCATAAGCTCAGGGAAAGTGTTTCAAGCCAGCTTCCAGGGCTTACAGCATTTATTGGCATAGGAAGGCAGTATTCCAGCATAGAAAAACTGAAGGAAAGCCTTAAGGAAGCAGAGCTTGCGTTGAAATTCGTTAAAAATAATAGTATTGCAGACAGCATCTTTTGTTATGACTCGCTTGGCTTTAATAGACTGCTTTATCTGATTAATGACAAAAAGGAACTGGAATGTTTTCATAATGAAGTATTAGGTCCTCTTATACAATATGACAAAATACATCAGTCCGGCTTTCTGGAAACACTTGAAACCTATATGTATGAAAATAAAAAGCTGTCCATTACCGCCACAAGGCTTAATATCCATAAAAACACATTGAAATATCGGCTACAGAGAATAGAAGAGATAACCGGAATGGACATGAAAAGCGTAAGCGATTCCATGAATCTTTATATCAGCCTGATGATTAGAAATAACTTAGATTAGTCGTATCACACAAAAGAACAACATTATTTTTGTCTTTGAGGATGTATACTCAATAGTCCCGATATGATATGTTCATAGTGCAGAATGTTCCATATTTTATGTACGCAGTGATATAAGACCTGTTACTGGTTGGTTTCTTTGAGCCTGATAATTTTATCTAATATAAAATGCAAAAGAGGAGGCTATATGCAAAAGAAGGTTTATGACAAAAGGCAAACAGATGAAGTTTATAAAAATGACAGGGAGTATGTGATACATTCATGGTCTATTCAGAGCAAGCTTAAGCCGTTGGTGGTAAATGAAGCAGAAGGTGTATACTTCCGGGATGAAAACGGTAAAAAGTATATTGATATGGCTTCACAACTGGTAAACTCAAATATCGGGCATCAGCACCCCAGGGTAGTACAGGCAATAAAGGAACAGGCCCAAAAGCTTTGCTATATAGGCCCTGGATTTGCCAATGAGGCAAGGAGCACTCTTGCAAAGATGCTAATAGAAGTAACACCGCCAAACATCCGGAAATGCTTTTTCACAAACGCTGGTGCGGAGGCCAATGAAAATGCTGTAAAGATTGCCCGTATGGCAACAGGAAGGTTTAAAATAATATCCAGGTATCGGTCATATCATGGGGCTACATATGGAGCAATTGCTTTAACCGGTGACCCCAGAAGGCCGCCTGTTGAACCGGCAATCCCCGGAGTCCTTAAAGTATTTGACCCTTACTGCTACAGATGCAGCTTCGGCAAGGAATTCGGCAAATGCGGCATGGAATGTGCAAGTCATGTTGAAGAAGTCATCCGGTATGAAAACCCCGCTACTGTTGCTGCTATATTGGTTGAATCAATTACGGGGAGTAACGGCATATTCATTCCTCCTGTCGAATATTACAGGGAGCTTAGGAGGATCTGCGATAAATATGACATCCTTCTTATTGACGATGAGGTCATGAGCGGATTTGGGAGAACCGGGAAATGGTTCGCAATACAGCACTATGGGGTTGAACCGGATATTATAACTATGGCAAAAGGCATAAATTCGGGATATGTACCTCTTGGTGCAGTTGCTGTTTCTGAAAAAATAGCCCGGATAATAGATGATAAAATGCTCTACTGCGGGCTTACATACAGCGGACATCCGCTAGCTTGTGCAGCAGCTGTGGCCTGTATTAAAGCATACAGAGAAGAAAGGATCATAGAAAATGCAGCAAAAATGGGGCAGATGACAACTGGCTTGATGAATGAACTTAAAAGCAAACATCGGTGCATAGGAGATGTCAGAAACAAGGGACTGTTCGGATGTATTGAGCTGGTAAAGGACAGGCAGACCCGTGAACCCATAGTTCCATGGAACGGGAGTGGAGAAGTAATGGAGAAGGTAAGGGATAAGCTTATGGATGAAGGTATCTACATGTACTTAAGGTGGAATTACATGTTTGTGGCCCCTCCCCTTATAATAAACAAAGATCAGCTCCAAACGGCATATCGTGGTATAGATTCTGCACTGGACATTGCCGATGCCTGTGCAGGAGGATAATAAAATTGGACGTGACATTTGTGAAAGGGGTATTTTCAGATGGATAATGGAGTAAACGCTGTTGGATTTGTGTCTGCACTTATGGACAGGGCAAGAAAGGCACAACAGATTTCAGAGGGTTATTCCCAGGAAAAAGTCGATGAGCTTGTTACAGCCGTGGCATGGGCAGCTGTCAAGGAGGAAAACGCAGCAAAAGTTGCCAGAATGGCTGAGGATGAATCCCGGCTTGGACATTATGAGGGGAAATACATAAAGATTACGAAGAAGACCAGGGGAGCCTTAAGGGACCTGACAGGCAAGAGGTCTGTGGGAGTGATAGAAACAGATGAACAGAGGGGGATAGTGAAGATTGCAAAACCTGTTGGTGTGATTGGAGCAGTTGTACCATGTACAAATCCTGAAGCGACACCTGTTATGAAAGCAATGTTTGCCTTAAAAGGCAGGAATGCAATTATAATTGCCCCGCATCCCCGTACCAGGAAGACCAACAAGTTGATAGCAGATATAATGAGGGAAGCATTAAAAAAGCATGGGGCCCCTGAAGACCTTATTATTGCAGTAGAAAATCCCACATTGGAAATAAGCAACGAAGTAATGAGGCAGTGCGACCTGATAGTTGCCACCGGCGGAAATGCAATGGTGAAGGCTGCCTACAGTTCAGGCACGCCTGCCTTTGGGGTAGGTGTTGGCAATGCATGTGTGGTTGTAGATGATACAGCGGACATCCGGGATGCCGCTCATAAAATAATGCTTAGCAAGACTTTTGACTATGCCACAAGCTGTTCTGCAGATAACTCTGTTATAGTTGTGAAGGATATCTATGACAGGTTTTTGGAATCACTGAGGGATGAAGGCGGATATATTGTAAATATGGATGAGAAGAAAAAGCTTGAGAAAACAATGTGGGTAAACGGTTGTCTGAATAAAGATATAATAGGCCAATCAGCCGAAAAAATAGGGTATTTATCAGGTTTTGACCCTGGGAACAGCAAATTCATTATCGTACCGGAGGATGGGACAGGCGAAGGTTATGCGTTTTCCGGAGAAAAACTCTGTGTGGTTCTGACCCTGTATAAAGCGGAAGATTTCAGTGATGCTGTTGACAAGGTGAACAAAATAACAGAGTATACTGGGAAGGGCCACTCCTGCGGCATACATTCCAATGATGAAAAAAACATTCTCAGGCTTGCTCACGAAACCAAAACGGGCAGGATAATGGTCAGGCAGCCTACCAGTGCCGGTAACAGTGGAAACTGGGACAACGGGATGCCGTTTTCATTGACGCTCGGATGCGGGACATGGGGTGGCAACATCTCGTCTGAGAACATTACCTGGAAGCATATGATAAACACCACCTGGGTATCGTATCCTATTGAACCCGATATACCTTGCGATGAAGACTTGTTTGGAGACATAATGAAGGAATAACCGGGACTATTGATTTGTAGATACCCTTGCTCTTGCAATCAGCTATCACTACCGGAGTTGTACAAACCCCTCTACAACCAGCTAATTGCGTTTTATGACGAACCGGAACTAGTGCTTCTGATAAACAAAGATCTTTCCTAAAGTATGGAGAGGCGCTACCATCACCCTGATGTCAAGCTTACGGATATTACGGATGGAAATTAAGTTTCGACATTGTACCTGGTTTAATAATATGTTATAATAACACGCAAAATAATAATTAAAATGCAATGATGGGGAGAGTAAGTGGTAAAATGCAGTTTCAAGAGAAAAGACGCCGAGGCTGGGAGCGCCTTTCTGCAGCAGCTGCTGAAGTTCACCCCGGAGCATCATTCTGAAAACATCCAGGATGTGATTAGGAAATGACGACATACTCGTTATGTATGTATAAGTGTCCGTCCGCAATTATGCGGGGCGGGAATATGGGTGGTACCGCGGAGACAGGCCTTCGTCCCTTGATTGGGAGGAGGGTTTTGTATTTGTGAAACCTTTTAGGAAGGGGCGTGTAATATGCAGCAACAGATTGACCGGCTCAGGGATGAGGCCCTGGAAAGCATCAAAAAATCTGAATCCATGCAGGAACTTGAAAAAATAAGGGTGAGTCTGCTTGGGAAGAAGGGAAGGGTAACAGAAATACTTAAAGGCATTAAGGACCTGCCTGTGGATCAGAGAAAAACAGTTGGGAAAGAAGCCAACATTCTTAAAAATGAACTGGGGCAAATAATAAAGGAAAAGAAAGATGAGCTTGAGAGTAAAAGTATAAGCAGGAACATCAGTGACCAAAGCGGTTTTGATATTTCGCTTCCCGGCAGAAAATATCCTTCAGGGTCTCTATCTCCCGTAACAATCGTACAGAAGGAAATAGAGAAGATATTTACCGGAATGGGTTTTTCCATAGTGGATGGACCGGAGGTGGAGTCCCCGTTCTATAACTTTGAGGCGCTCAATATACCTGAGCACCATCCTGCAAGAGATGTACAGGACACCTATTGGCTTGAAAACGGACAACTGCTGAGAACGCATACATCTCCATGCCAGGTAAGGGCCATGTTCAAATACGGTGCCCCGCTCAGAATCATAGCACCAGGCCGGTGTTTCAGGAACGAGAGCATAGACGCTTCACATGAGAACACCTTTTTCCAGCTGGAAGGTATGATGATAGACAGGAACATTTCTATTGCCAACCTTATATATGTGATGAAGCTTTTGCTGACGGAGGTATTCAAAAAGGATGTCGATATAAGGCTTAGGCCTGGATATTTTCCGTTTGTAGAGCCAGGGTTTGAACTGGATTTAAAGTGCCTTATATGCGGTGGAGAGGGATGTCCTACCTGTAAGAAAAGCGGGTGGGTGGAACTGCTTCCCTGCGGGATGGTACATCCAAATGTTTTGAGATACGCAAAAATTGACCCGGAGGAGTATACAGGATTTGCATTCGGACTGGGGCTTACAAGACTGGCAATGATGAAATACGGGATAAGCGACATAAGGGTTTTGAATTCCGGAGACCTGAGGTCACTCAGGCAGTTCGGTACACGATAGGAGGAGTATAAGTGCTGATATCGCTTAATTGGATAAATGACTATGTTGACCTTGAAGGTATTGAAATAAAGGATATATGGTACCGGTTTACAATGTCAACCGCAGAAGTGGAGGAAGTAACCGAAAAGGGAGGGGACATAAAGGAGGTAGTGGTCGGATATGTAGTATCGGTAGTGGACCATCCCGATTCCAAAAAGCTTAAGGTATGCAAAGTCAATACAGGTAGTGATGTAGTGCAGAGCCTCTGTGGCGCTCCCAATATCCGGGAAGGCATAAAGGTTCCTTTTGCCGGACTGGGAGGCTCGGTAAAAGGTGTTCCTGATATACAGAGGATTGAGACGGCAGGGACTGAAAGCAGGGGGGTTATATGCTCGCCCTGTGAACTTGGCATAAGCGACCTGCACGAAGGGGTGATGGTGCTTCCGGATGATTATGAGACCGGAAGAGACATAAGGCATTATCTTGATATAGATGATATTATTATAGAGATTGACAACAAGTCCCTTACAAACCGCCCGGACCTTTGGGGTCACTACGGAATAGCCAGGGAGTTTGCGGCAATATTCAAGAGGCACCTAAAACCGCTTGAGGTTGATGATATTAAGGAAAGCGGCATCAAACCGGAACTGGATATTGTTATAGAGGACAGTGCAAAGTGCCGAAGGTATTGCGGACTGGGAATCGCAAACGTTAACGGGGGAAATACACCACTCAATATGCAGATAAGACTTTATTACTGCGGCATGAGGCCTATAGAGCCAATTGTTGATATGACCAACTATATAATGCTTGAAACAGGTCAGCCTATGCATGCCTTTGACAGGAGATTCGTACAGAAACTGGTAGTCAGGGCTACAGCCCGGCCGATTGATTTTATTACCCTGGATGGTAACAAGAGAAGGCTGCCGGAAGATGTGCTTATGATATGCAATAATGATGAACCGGTTGCAATAGCAGGCATCATGGGGGGAGAGAACTCGGAAATATCGGAAGGCACTGAAGAGATTCTGCTGGAATCCGCCAACTTTGAAGGAACGCAGACAAGGAAGAGCAGCACGGCCATAGGTCTGAGAACCGAGGCAAGCGCAAGGTTTGAAAAATCACTTGACCCATACATGACCGATCTATCCATAAAAAGGT
>CAYYGK010000156.1:0-6506 GCA_964471145.1 uncultured Eubacteriales bacterium
TGAGAGTTATAACGGCTGTATCCTCTGAAACCATGGGCCTTTCATCCGGCAAAGGTCCCTTCTTTACTCTCAGCGGCGGCCTGCCGGGGACAACCGGCTGCTCTATTGAACCGTCTGCAGGAGTGATTATTACCCTGATTGAAGGCTCGGAATAAATCACAACATTCTGGAGTATACCTTCCACATAATCTACAAATTCCTTTCTTGCCTGTATTCTGAAATAGTATACCGAGTTCTGCTCAAGCCCTTCTATTCCGTATTTGTATGCCCTTACGGTAGTTCCGTCACGCACCTGTCTGTTCTCGTCTATAAACAGCGAGGTGGCAATCCTGGTCTCATCCGGCGGACTGTCAAGCTGTGACGGGTCTGTCAGAAGCCATATGTCATACGAAGTATCACTGTCTATCTCTCCTGTGCCCTTGCGGGGAGGCCGCCAGAAAATCGTTGCCGAGTCTGCCTCAAGTTCTGCCTCAAAGCTTGTTATCTCATTGCCGTAATTGTCCAGCACCGTATCAATAAGCTCAGGCGCTGGGGGGCTGCCTGGTATCTCCGATTCCTTTGCCTCTATTTTCATTGATTCTATGGTAATACCGGGGTAGAGGTCCTGCCCGTCCTTTTTGACAATTGCCCTTATAATGAAGTAGTATTCAGGGTCGCTTTCCTGGAGAGTGAAGAAAAAATCAGTGTCATCGGTGGCAGCTACATACATGGGCAGTTCACCCGAACCTGTTACTCCCCTGTATATGTGATAGGTTATATCGACTTCGCCCTGGTCAAGCCCCGTTATAACGGGGGACCATTCCATCTTCCATATGGTGCCCATATCACCGCTCGCTATCCGGACTGTCCTGGCTATGATATAGCTGCTAACCATTACTACAGGCGATTCGGGGGACATATTGAGGCTGTCATCCGATATATCCGGTTCCACCTTAATATAATAAACCCTGCCGGCATCAGGCACCCTGTATGTGTATTCAAGCCTGCCTGCAGCTTCATTTACCGATACAGGGCGCCCAGGCCCTATAAGGTCCGGATTTATATACATCGGGGGTGTATTGGAAAAGTCAGAGCTTTCGGATACATACAGCTTGTAGCTTATCCTGCCCCCGCTGTTCCATACATCATCCCATGTTATGCTTATCTCATTAAGACCGGAGGGAGCTGCAGAAATATCTATGTCGGTCAGTATTTTTACCGTATTGGACGGGAGCGACTCAAGACTTGTATAAACCACATCCCCTCCATCAACATCAGTATAGTAAGCAACTGCATGGGTATAGTAGATGGTGCCGGGCTCCAGATTGCCCATCCTCACCTGTATTTGAGAACCGTCTATTGCCTCTTCCATCAGCTCAAGGCCTGTTGACGGCTTGTATGACTTGTTCACTTTCTGCGCATATATGTTTATGTACTGCCTGTCCGCAACATCCGGCGGGTTTGGAAGTTCAAGGGGAGCCCATTTAAGGTCTGCATAATATCCGTCAAACTCGCTCCTGCCGATAGAAGGCTCAGGAGGATTAAGCGGAAACACCTCAAGCATTTCCGGAGCAGGCTGGGGCGGATAATCCAGTGTACTGCACGGGCGTGCGGCAATAACCAGAACGGCTGCCGAAACCAGCAATGCAATAAAACATTTTTTAAGCATATTATCCTCCTGTCATTTCAACGAGTTTCAAAACTGCTTCACACAGTTCACCTCTTGATATGTTACGGCGGGGACGAAAATACCCTCCGTCCGCTGTTGTCATAATTCCTGTCTCAACAGCAAAAAGCACCGGTTTGTAATAAACACTGTTCAGTTCATCATCATCCTCTATCCAAACAAGCACCGAGGGCTGCCAGCTTTCTTTATCCATCCCGGTTCCTGCAGCATAAAGAGAGAATAACACGCCTGCGGTTTCCTGCCTTGTGACACTTTGTTCACCACTTCCACCGCCAAGGTAGTTTTCAAGTCCCATTTCACGTATCTTTATTGAAATCCCGGAATAAGGATTAACGGTATCCGTTTCCGATACCATTGCATAAAGCATTACTATTTCAGAGAGCTTTACATCTCTTTCAAGGCGTGCAGCCACATCGAATCCGTCAAAAACCAGGGTCAGGTCGTATTTTTGCATCAGTCTCTGTGCATAAGCTGAGTATGGGTCTGCAGAATCGATACCGGATGTCTGTTCCATTATTGCAGCCAGATATGAGCCAGTTCCTGTCACATCAAAACAAAGCGCTCCCCGGGCATCATCATATATGCCACTCAGCCTCTGCCAGGTGTTCTCTCCATCGAACCTGGCATACGGGACGGGTGTTTGAAGTATGCCGCCAGATAAAATCTCAAATCTGGAAGGTACGTCAAACCGGGTGATTGACTTCCCGTATTCACTCATTCTCATTGAATTAAAGGTATCGCCGATAAAAACAGACAGTTCGCTTTTTATAAGACTGAAAAGCCCTTCTATGTATTCCATGAAAGCAGGAGACTCTAGCGAGCCGGTATAGGTTTGCAGGAATTCGTTGAGTTTTTCGTTCACAAGTCCTGTTTCCTCATCATACATCCTGTCATGTATTACCTGCTCAAAATCCGAAGGCGTTTTTGTAAGTCCCGTCACTTCAATATCCACATTCCACAGTCCCGATACGGGGCTTGCAGGATCACTGCTGTAAAAACCGGTTGTGTCGTTATTGGATATGACAACCGTACAGTATCCGCCTTCAGCTCCATCTGTAAACGTCTTTTCACCCAGCCATCCCGGCCTCAAATAAAAATTCATGCCGCCAGAGGTGAATACCAGGCAGCAGGAGAGCGCATCAGCCTTCTCTATAACCTGCAGGGGTATGTATATGGCATACGTGTCAAACCCTGAAGCTATGGATTCAAGGTCAAGCGTAAATGGCTTTCCGTTCCCCTCCTGAATGATGTTTAGTAACCTTTCGTTTTTAAGCAGTATACTGCATATCCTGGCGTTGTTTATATCCATCCTCCAGTAGTAGTCCTCTTCTATTTCACTTATCCTGTCAAGAAATGCTGCTTTTTTCCTCGTTTCCCTGTCTTCCCCGTCATAGTCCTGCTGGCTGAATTCCGTTCTTACCTTTATAGCCGGTGTGTATTTTGAGCAGGATACAACTCCCGGGTCAAGCGGGTCTTCAAGCCTGGTCCTGACCTTCACGTTATAAGCCGTATTGGAAGCAAGAGGCAGTCTTTCTGATGGGCCGTGCGGCATTTCAACCAAAGCTGTCTTTATAATGGCATGGTAGACAAAATAGTCTGTTCCTGCGGTTGCTGGCGTTTTCTCCGTGTAAAGCTCAATGTCGGTATCTTCAAGGAGTGTATAGGAGGATGAGTATTCCTCCTTTAACGCAGCCTGATAAGTATAATTATCCTTACCGGTCCACCTGACATGTACCTGGTGGCAGCTGTCCCTTGTAACAAAATTAAGAGACTCAAAAAAAGGCTGCTGTGTTTCCTCTCCCTTGAATACACGTATATCATAACTGCTGCCGGCTTCAAGGCCGAATATGCGGCAATAATAAACAGAACCCTCCTTGACAATCGTATAGCGTGAACGCTCAAGTATAGCATATATTTCCTGACCCGGTCCTCTCAGATAAACATTGTAGTCTTCAACCCTGGAACCTGGGTCGGGGTCGCTCCAGTTGAACCCGGCCTGGACATCAGTAACAGGCTGCAGCATTGAAGGCATCTCTACAGGTATTGTGGTCACCGGCACGGACACCCACACACTCTCCCCATCAGCATCAACAGCCCTTATGCTGAAATAGTACAGCCTGTTAGGATACAGCCAGTCAACCACAAAAAACCTCAGCATGCCGGTTTCAGCGTCATATTCAAGAAAGCCATCTTCAAGGTCCTGGCCCGGGTCAAGGGTAAATACGCTGTCATCCCCGTCGCTGTCCCTGTATCCATAATCATCTATAAAGCTGACATAGAGCGGGTCGTTTTGGTATTCTTCAGGCACTGTATATGGCTGTACCCTTTCGGAAGTGCAGATAATCCTGTATGAAGCCTGCTGCTCGGTATGGGTCCAGTCGAACGCTGCACCTGAGCCGCTTACAATAGGGTTTCCTTCAGCATCCCCGGCAACCGAGAAATCGACAGGCGCAAGGGGTTTTTTGGCTGATTCGTCGGGAGGCTGTATTTCAAGTCTTACAGTGGTTACCGGAAGCAGCGCAGTTGGCTGTGATTCTTTGTCCTGCGGTTCGTTCACCATTGATAGCCTTGTCCTCACCATGAAATAATAGGTCGAGTTGGGCCTCAGGCATTCACCAAACGCATTATATGCATCGCTTCCCTGTGTGAAAGTGCTTATCGAGGCCGTTATATAAATCCCGGTTTCGGTATTTTCAATATTAAATGATACATCTGACTCCTGCCCGGTGCTTCCTATCATTATAAACGAGTCCAGTTCAGTCCTCGTGCTCATGTACACATCATAGTATATACTGTCATCCTCGTGTGGTTCAGAGGTATACCGGCTCCAGTCCAATGCGTGTTCCCTGAGCCCTGAAAACTGCATCTGCACCAGGTTTCTGCCGCTGCCATCGGTGTCATTCCTGTAGATGGAAAAATCCCCCGGAAGCGGTACCTCCCGCTCTTCCTGGCGCAGCGTAGTAAGGCTGATTGTAAGAGACCTGTCGGACATAAACTCAGGGTCTGTTGAGCCTCTGTTCTCCTCGTTTGTGGTATACATCTGCAGGTAATATACTGTATTGGGCATCAGAAAGTCCGGGTAGTCCTCATCATTCTGTATTTCGTAGCTGTTCCCGCCTGAATCTTCCCAGGTAAAAAGGTCAAACCCTCCCAGAACGAGGCTTAGGCTTTCTCCATTATCTGTTATTGAAGGAGACTGGGCACTTATGTATTTTACAAGTCTGTACTCAAGCGGATAGCTGCCCCACAGGCTGCCGTCAAGGTATATGTCCGACTGCTCTCCGGAGCTTTCCTGACTCATGTTTAATAGTATATGAAAATATAAGTCGTCCTTTATTGAATCCCAGCCCAACGGTTTTTGCCATGACAGCTCGATATCGGTTGATTTTACAGTAAGTTCCTCTTCTGAAACCGGATGCACCACCTGACCGGTGGCAAGCTCCCTCCCGGTTACCATCACACCCGCGGGAACAGGCGGCCTTACAAGGTCTTCCGACAGGGTGTACGGCATAACAGGTGATTCTATTCTGTCGGGCTGCGCATCGGTTTTTACAACAATCTTATAGAAAACCTCATTATCCGGGCTTATACCGCTTATAACGGTTATTGCATACTCCCCTCCGAAATATGTGTCGTCCAGGGTCTTTCTTACCGTCCAGTCACCCGGTATGGAAGGGTCGTCCGTTGTCTGCACCTGGTAATACATCCTTGGCAGGTCCAGACTTCCTTCATTTATCTTGTATATCTTCACGTAGACATTGTTGAGCCCGTCCCTTGTCAGCTGGAACCTGACAGGTGTATAGGTATAGTTAAAGGAGCCTGAAAGACGGCTGCCGTTTAACCAGGACTGCGGGCCTACCGTAATGCCGTTCTGGAGACCTCCCTGAGAGTCCCTGAAAACAGGTTTTATGTTCATGTAGTATACGGTGCCGGGAAGTATGTCCCAGTCCCTTAGCTGGTAGTCATCTGCAGGAGCAGGAGGGTCGGATCCGGTATCCTTCCTGCCGATAAGGTCAAACTCCATGAACCCGTCCGCATCCGGTTCATGAACCTTTGATGTAATTCCCGGATTACCCGATATGTGAGCCGTGTATTCGGGAGTACCTCTCTCTATGATGACAGCAGCCTGGGAAGAACCGCCGTTTAACTTTGATGAATCGGTTGAAATGTTTATCCTGAAATTCATTGAATCAAGTTGCCTGCCTTCTTCATATACATCATTTATGGTTGTCTCCATATGGTGCAGCGCCTCGTCCATGTATACAAATTCACTGCCGTCAAACACCTTGGGCATGACCCATCTTAGTTTCATCCCCGGGTCTATACCGGTTTCAAAACCGCCGCTGTCCATGGGGTGGCGCTGCTGCTCAATTCTTTGTGCGTAGAACGTAATCTGAGGCATGAAGTATATGAAACCGTGGCCTACTTCGTTTCCCCCGGCATCCGGGGCATCATATATTTTTATGTCTATGTCGTATGTTATGTCATTTTGCAGGCTGCCTATCTGTATGCTGCTTTCCTCCTGGTTGGAAATAAAGTGTTCCTCAACAGGAACTCCCCCCGCACCCGGGTAATGATATGTCACTTCTACCGACTGCGTACCGGGCAGGCTGTTCCAGTAGAGGGTCAGTTCACCCGAATGACAGCTCTCCACAAAAAGCTGCACGGGAAAGGTTGCAGCAAAAACAGGTGCCCGGCACCCAAACACTGCATTTATCACTAAAAAAAACGCTGCAAGAATTGATATGACCTTACGCTTTTGTTCTCCCATTGTGCGGCCTCCTGTTTCTCAAGAATATGTTACCGTTTCATATATTTTTATCGTCAACAAAACAGTTAT
>CAYYGK010000157.1:0-6499 GCA_964471145.1 uncultured Eubacteriales bacterium
ACGGTAAAGGTCGAACTTGAGCCAAGCCCGGACCTGGAAGGAAGATCGCCGGAATAGTGTATCTCCGCTCCTTTTTTAATATTTACAAGTTTTAGAGCCTCCCTTACCGAAGGGTGACGTATTTCATCCACTGAATTTACAAGTTCCGTCTTTGAATACACTATCTTTGACTTGTGCTCAAAATACGGGGGGAGGTGACGACAGCTCAAATAACAATACTTATCTATTGCTGTGGCAAGCACAGCTCCTCCGTGCTCCCTGTACCAGGCTGGATAGTCGGTGCCGCCCCCGAAAAATGAAACCCTGAGTGGGGTTCTGCTAATAATCATGTTCTATCACCAGACCGCATTTTATATCCCGTCCCTTCTCTTTTTTTAAAAAACTTCACAGGTTTTTTTCGGCCCACCGATTGAAGTTGAAATAATCCCGGGGTATGCCAATATCAAAAAAAGCAGCTGTGCTCTTATACCCCAGGATTTTTTCCTCACCCGACAGCAGTTCAGGCAGGAGATGCCTTTCAATGGAGTATGGCGTACCGGAAGGAATCATATCCAACACACATGGTTCAAACATATATACGCCTGCGTTTATCCATCCGCTCTTCCCGCTATGGTCCTTTTCCGTAAAACCCGTTATGTACCCTTGACGGTCTGTCTTTACCCTCCCGAAACGGGAGCAGTCATTCTGAAGAACCAGTGCGATTGTAACCGCTGCTTCTCTTTGTGTATGCTGTTTTGACAAGGCAGCAATATCTATATCCGAAAACGTATCGCCGTTTACCACCAGAAATGTCTGTTTTAATCTGTCCTGCAGCATTCCTATTGCGCCTGCCGTTCCCATTGGTTTCTCTTCCGTACTGTAGCCTATATCGACCCCGTATTCGGAGCCGTCACCGTAGTGCCCCATTATTGCCTCAGCCATATGCTGCACGCAAAGAATGCAGTCTGTTATCCCGTTCTTCCGGATTAATTCCAGAATAAAGTCCAGAAAACACCGGCCGCACACCGGAGCCATAGGCTTGGGGACATCACTTATAACGCTTTGCAGCCTTGTACCCCGTCCCCCTGCAAGTATCACAGCCTTCATATGGCACCTCCTCCGGTACTCCGGGCATGTTTCCTTCTGAGTGTTAATTGTGTCATGCCGGTTATATGCTCAACTGTTCCATCTCCGAATTTGCTGCGTACAAGCTCCAGATAACCCGCATCTGTAAAATACTTCTGCCATGCCATATCCCTGAATGACACAACCTGACCAGGTGTAAGGTATCTGCTCTCCAGGGGATAGGTTTCATATGAATATTGTGAATATCCTATCCACGAATCAGGCAGTTTTTTCCCTTCTCTTACTGCAGTTTCATAAAGCCTTGAGCCCGGATAAGCCATTGCGCAGTAGAAGTTTGCCATTTCGCATTTCAAGTCCAGGGCAAAGTCAAGAGTCTGCTTCATTGTATCTATGTCATCGTCAGGAAGGCCAAATATATAGTTCCCGATTATATTGATGCCGGAGCTTTTTATCATTTCTACGGTTTTTTTTATTTCCTCCATTCCAAACCTTCCCTTTGACACCCCGTCACGAACATATTTGCTTGCAGACTCTATTCCCAGTGCAAGCCAGTTAACCCCTGCTTGTTTCAACTCCTCCAGGTACTCCTTCTTTACTGTATCCACTCTTGCGTAAGCCCATATGTTAAAACCGTAGTCTCTTTGCCTTAGCAGCCTGCACAGCTTGAGAAAATGCTCTTTTTTCAGCACGAACATCTCATCCGCTATCTTGATGTTCCTCACATTGTATTTTTCTGCCAGTACGTCAAACTCTTTTATTGTGAAATCAGGGTCCCAGTACCTGAAACATGGCTTACCGAAAGGCGCATTTATACAACAGAAAGAACACCGGAACGGGCATCCAAGGCTGGTATACAATGAGGCATAAGGCTTCCTTTCTCCTGTCTGCCCGAAGCAGTGCCAGTTGTGAGCCCGGTAACCCTGCATCGGCAACAGGTCAAATGCCATACCCGGCATTTCTTCCGCCAGTTTTCTCCGGGGTATGAGAGGGGCACTGCCGGAAAATCTGGCTCTGCCTTCCTCCATATACCAAAGCCCCGGAACCTTCTTCCATGCATCAGGTTTATCCGTTCCGGCATCCAGCAGTGCGGCAGCAGTCAGGATACCCTCCCCCTGGCAAACGAAATCAGCCTGCTCCTCTTGCAGCGTTCTCCCAGGCAGCGCTGATACATGCCCTCCCACAAGCAGTATCCTGCTGTCCGGGCTGTATTCCTTAATCTTGCTGCACAGCTTTCCCGCGGCATGCATATTCTGGGTGGATGCGGAAGGCTGCTGGCCGTAGACCACCACGACATTCAGCCGTGCGTCTGTCTTATCTATTCTCTTTACAGCTTCGCCAACGGACAGCTCTTCTCCCTCCATATCCATAAGCTCAACACCATACCCCTTTGCACGCAGTGCCTGTGACATTAATGCAGCCCATATTGGAGGCTCCACAGCGGCCAGTTCACCGCCAAGTTTCTGAAATATATCTGCGCGTGCATTCGGGCTTATAATTAAAACATCTGTTTTTGCCACTTGACTTATAACCGCCTTTCATTTTTCAACAAACCCTTTATTATTTCATATGCCTCATAGACATCTGCTGCTTTCGCTAACCCGGGCATCTTCTTAGCCTCTTTTTTGCCGTAACCTGTCAGTACCAGTATCGGAGTCATCCCTGCAGCACTTCCTGCGACAGCATCACTTTCCCTGTCTCCCACCATAAATGACTGTTCCGCATTTATTCCATGTTCCCTGCATGCCTTTAACAAAAGCCCGACTTCCGGCTTTCTGCAGCTGCAGGTTTTTCTTTTGCCGTAACAAGGGTGGTGCGGACAGTAGTAATAGCCGTCAATATGTGCCCCTTCACCTTGAAGGAGGGTATCGATATGACGGTGCAGTATGTCAACATCCCTGCAGGTATAGAGGCCGCGTGCTATTCCAGCCTGATTTGTCACAACAAACACCCCTGCCCCCAGCCGGTTGAATCCCCTTATTGCTTCAACAGCACCAGGAATCCATTCCCAGTCCTCTCTCCTGTAAAGATGATCCCTTTCAACATTGAGTGTGCCATCCCTGTCAAGGAATACTCCCACATTGTACTTCACCGCCCTGTTTCACCCCGCTTTGTTTAGCATGCTGCAAAGTGTGAGTATCTTCTCTTCACTAAGTCCCGGATAGTTGCCAATATACATCCCATAGAAATGTACATGCTCGGCTGCAGGATAGTTTTTGTGTTCACCTTCTGCAATAACTCCTTTAAGATAGGGCTGCCTGAGCTGATTCCCCCCTCCCGATGTTCCCCTCCTGTATTCAACCCCTGCATTCAGCAGCGTTTGTACAACCGAGGCCATCAAACTGTTGTCCGGTTCTCTCAGAATCAGTATCAGTGCATAGTTTACACTGCCTTCTGTCTCAAAACCCGTAAAATATCTTCCGGGGTCAAGGTTTTCAATAAACAACCTGAAATTTTTCCTCCTTACCCGGTTGTTTTCATCAAGCCTTTTGAGCTGATTGATTCCTATGACTGCATTTATCTCGGTACTCCTCACATTGTAGCCCGGCAGGGCAAAAATGAATTCAGGGTTTAAATCCGGATACCGCCTTGCATAATGTCCTGCCACCTTTTCAGATAATGCCTCTCTTACCATCCCATGGGAGCGTAGCATCCTCAGCGTGCGGTATATATCATCATCAGACGTACACACCATCCCTCCCTCAATGGTGCTTAAGTGATGGGCGTAATAGAATGAAAAATTAGACATGATTCCGTAAGTTCCAAGCTTCTTTCCACGGTATGATGCTCCATGGGATTCACATACATCCTCTAAAAGCGGTATGCCGGTTTGTTTGAGACCGCTTAAAAGTTTTTCATCCAGGCAGTTCATGCCCAGCACATATGTCGGAAAAACTCCCCTTGTATTCTTTGACAGTTTTTCAAGGGCCATTGAGGAATCCATTCCCAGGGATTTTAATTTTATGTCTGTAAATACCGGTTTGAAACCGCAATGCAGCACACTGGCAATGTCGGAGACCCAGGTAAGTGCAGGCACCACTATTTCTCCGGTTCCGTGCATATGTTTGAGTGCAGCCAGTGTAAGCAGGTTTGCCGATGCGCCGGAGTTTACAAAAACACTGTGCCTTGCACCCAGCCATCCGGACCATTCGCTTTCAAATCTCAATACATTGGCTGACTGCGTGAGTCTTTCATCCCTTTCAAGGAATTCAATTACAGCTTCCCTGTCCTCGTGCGTTATGTTATTTTTCATTAATGGCCAGTCAAAATTCATATAAAATTCTCCATATGCAGGTTTTCATAATACATATTATGTGCCAGCGGGCTGTCCTGACACCCTGTAACCGACTGTTTTCCTGTACCAGTCCACCGTCATTTTTATTCCTTCTTCAAGCCCTGTTGAAGGTTTCCACCCTGCTGCATGAAGCTTTGAGCTGTCCAGCAGCTTACGGGGAGCACCGTCCGGTTTTGACGTGTCAAATACCATATCTCCGGTAAACCCAGCTGCCTGTGCTATCAATCCGGCAACCTGCCGTATACTTGTCTCCCTGCCGGTACCTATATTCAAAAGGTCACTGTCTATCTGTTTTTTCATTATAAAGACACATGCATCCGCTGCATCGTCCACATAAATAAATTCCCTGAGCGGCCTGCCGCTTCCCCAGATACTTATACGATCAGTACCTTCATCCACCGCCCTTTGAATCCTGCTTATCAGTGACGGAATGACATGAGAGCGTACAGGATCAAAACTGTCCCCGGGGCCGTACATACCGGAAGGCACAACGGCCGTATACCTTGTGTTGTATTGCCTGTTGAAATAACTGCACATTCTTACGCCTGCAATCTTTGCAAGTGCATATGCCTCACTGGTTGGCTCCGGCCTGCCGCAAAGGAGGTATTCCTCATTTATTGGCTGGGAGCAGTCTCCCGGATACATGCAGGAACTGCCTGGAAAAATCAGCCTTTTGACACCGTGCCTGTAACTGCTCCTTATTACATTGCTCTGGATGACTATGTTGTCTGTCATAAAATCGGCAGGATAATCCCTGTTTGCCTGTATCCCCCCCGCCTTTTCAGCCATCAGGAAAACATATTCAGGCCTTTCCTTTGCAAAAAATTCCTCCACCGAAGCCTGCCGCAAAAGGTCAGGTTCTCCTTCTACACCTAATACTATATCCTCATGTCCCTGAGCCTGAAGCTTTCTGACTATAGCCGAACCAGGAAGCCCTTCATGTCCTGCAACATATATGCGTGAGTATTTGTCCAAAACCGCACACCCTTTTATAACAACTTACTTTTTCATAATATGTAAACCATTCAGCAAAACGTGATACCTCGCGTATAATGGTTTTATAGGGGGAGTACCATATATGAAAGTAGCAGTTTTTCCATTAAGTCGCCTGTTCTGTAAAGATGAGCTTTTCAATCTTGATTCTGTATATAACCGGGATTCCTCAGACCGCTATCCGTTCTGGTTCCTCAAAAGGGAACTTGCGGGGGATGGAATAATTATGCATACGTTTGATACAGGCAGTATAAGGAAGTATGACAAGCTGCTGATGTTCAACTACGACCGGCAGGCTGCACAGCTGGCAGCACCATTTATATGCCGGAAAGACCGGGTGCTGTTTATAATAGAGCCCCCGGCGGTTGAGCCCGGCATGTGGACACATGAGGCATTTGACCATTACAGGAGGTTTTTTGATAAGACCTATGTATATGCTGATGATGTTATAGATAATGTCAACATATTCAAATACCATATACCTCCAAACCATCCCGTTAACATGTCATCAGGTCCTGTTCCGCCTGATGGCCCCCGCAGGCACTTGCTGGCCTTCATCCAGAGCAACCGCACTTCCTGCGTTCCCGGTGAGCTTTACACATTCCGCAGGCAGCTGGCAGAGTTCCTTGATAGGAGGCTTTCAGATTTCAGCGTTTACGGCTGCTCCTGGATTTTGAAATCCGCAAAAGGCACCTGCAAAAACAAGCTTAATGTGCTTTCACAGCACACTTTCTCTCTTGTGGTTGAAAACCAGTGCCTTGCGGGATGGATTTCGGAGAGGATATTTGAATGCTTCATCGCCGGATGCATTCCTGTATACTATGGAGCTCCCAATGTTCAAGACTATATACCTGAAAACACCTTCATTGATTACAGAAAATTTGCAAGCACAGATCTTTTGGCATACCACCTGGAAAACATGGGAAGGGACAGGATTAATTTCTACAGGCAAAACATTCGCTCCTTCCTAGAATCCCAAGCCTTCAGTAGATTCAGCGTTGAAAACTTTGCAGGGACTGTACGGCAATCGCTTTGTCTCTGAAATATAAGGAGGTTTTTGTATTGACAAATCAGAGGATTAAAACTTCATTCATCTGCCCTCCCGCAGAACTGTCCGGACTTTTGCAATCAGTTTTTACGATTGCAGAT
>CAYYGK010000158.1:0-6487 GCA_964471145.1 uncultured Eubacteriales bacterium
CTTTTATGTCCGTATAAGGAGAGTCTGCATGGGATGAAGGAAAGCCAAATGCAAAAACGAATAAAATAAGTATTACTGAGATGGTCTTTTTCATGTGTAACCCCCAAAATAACTACATATGTCCTAAATTATGTAATGATTATACCACTATCAAGGGGTTATGGCAATACCTGTTTTGGAAAAAGAAAGGAGCAATACAATGGTATTTCTCTTATGGCAATATGAAGGTTCTACTTACTGCTGTCCATAATATGCATTGCTGCCATGCTTACGGAGGAAGTGTTTTTTTAGCAGGCATAAGGCCGGCAGCAGGGTTTATTGCATATGTGTTAAAAGCCATCTCTGCAACAGTTTCAAGAACAACTGCATTATGCACAGCGTCACTTGGATTGCTGCCCCATGAAAAGGGACCGTGATTTTTGACAAGGACTCCTGGAATGGACATAGGGTCATAGCCGTTAAGGGTTTCTGCTATAATGATACCTGTGTTTAATTCGTAGTCCTCACTTATTTCTTCTGTTGTCATGCTTCTTGAACAGGGTATTTCTCCGTAGAAATAATCGGCATGTGTGGTCCCCAGGGGAGGAATTGCAAATCCTGCCTGGGCCCAGCTTGTAGCCCATTTGGAATGTGTGTGAACAACTCCTTCTATTTCAGGGAAGCTGTTGTATAGTTCCACATGAGTAGGTGTATCGGAGGAGGGCGCTAAATCACCTTCTACCAGTCTCCCATCAAGATCAATGACAGGCATTATCTCATAATTAAGCTCATCATAGGGTACACCGCTGGGTTTTATGACAATAAGGCCCTTGTCTCTGTCTATACCGCTTACGTTTCCCCACGTATAGGTCACAAGATTGTGTCTTACAAGTTCAAGATTGGCTTTTACTACAGCTTTTTTAAGTTTCTTAAGCATTTGTATCCTCCGTCCTTTCCATGGGTTCGTCACCCAGCTCATCTATTTTCCTCCGGATATCCTCAGCTGTGATTGTACTGAGGAAAGTTATCCTGTAATCCAGAGCCTGTTTCATCTTTTCAACTGCTTCTTCTTTCTTTCCCATCGACAGAAGCAGTAAGCCATAGTTGAAATACGCCTCAGGAAAAGCTGGCTTAGGTTCCTTTTTCATAAGCTTATCATAGATTTCAAGTGATTTTTCATACTCGCTTCTTAAGTAGTAGGTCTGACCCAGGTTATCGAGTATCACATCATGAGAATCATTGTAGTCATAAGCTTTAAGGTTGAACTCAAGTGCCCTGTCCAGATTACCCTTTTCAATCAGTAGAAACCCCATGCTGCCGTAAATGTTTGAGGTCTCAATATTTTCAAGTACTTCCTCAAGGGTTTCTATAGCTTTATCAAGGTTTCCCCGTTTCCAAGTAATAAGGGCTTTTATGGACCTTGCAAGCATTTTTTTCTCTTTACTTGCCGTAAGACGTGCAAGGTAACTGTCCAGTATCTGTTCTGCATTATCAACCTGACCTGTTTTAAGCAGAAGATATGCATATGAAATTATGGAATCGGGACTGGAACCGGGGTCTGATGCCGCACGCCCATACCATTTTATGGCATTATCCATATTGCCCCGGGAATAAGAAAACTTACCCAGGAATGCATAAAAGCTGAGTTTATTTTTGTATGTGAGATAGACTATTAGAGCCAGTGTACCTACAAGACCGAATAAGAAACTCTGCCTGAAAAGAAGGAAGAGAGCTGCAAGCGGTAAAATGAACTTGAGTATTTTTGATATGAGCTTCATGTATTTGTTCCCTCCGTGTATTATAGCTTAAGCTATATGGTACATTGTATCAAACTATTTTACTCCAACTCAACCCTTTTCATAAATTATTCTAAATAAGCATGGAATTTAATGTACGCAAATTCATTATTGGAATAAGAATGTATACTACCTCACTTCAAGTATAGCTTTTACCTTAAAAACCACTTGCCTTTTTAACAGGCCTGCCATGGAACATAACTTGTGGTAAAATAGTCTATGGTATAACATTAATTTTAGGAGGGCTAATGAAATACGCTGTTATAGGGCTTTGTATTGTGACTGCTGTTGGGGGATATTTTATGTTGTTTGACCGGGCTGTCATAAGCAGCTGCCAGACAGACCTTGACGGTGATGGTGTTGCCGAAAACATCATTCTTACAGGAAAGGTATTCAGCCGCTTTGGCAGGACCATTTCTATAGGGTCTTCAGACAGAATATACAGCTATGACATGAAGCATTTAAAGCCCTGGAAAGTACAGACCTGTGATATTGATGGCGATGGTAAAAAGGAGATATCTGTAGGTGTCTTCAAAACTGCCAGGCATCATCCGGTTGAGGCAAAAAGGCCTTTTTTGTATGAATGGTCTGAAGGCATATATCCTAAATGGCTTGGTTCCAGGCTGTCAAGGCCCTTTAGGGATTATGTGTTTGCAGACATTGACAGTGACGGAAAGGATGAGCTTGTATCGGCTGAGTTTCTTAAGGAAGGCGGTATGGCTGTAAACTCATATAACTGGAAAGGTTTTGGTTTTGAGGGCGCAGCCGAGAGTGAAAGGTTTGATGATGTTATGTATCTGTGGGGGGGAGAGGAAATCTCTGCAGAGGTTATGATGAATGGTTCTAAAAAAAAGATAAGACTTGTTATTAATGAAGGAAAACTGGTAATAGACAATGAATGAGAGGGAGAATGATAAATAATGTTAAGAGCAACTATCAAAACGGTATTATGCCTTACATGTATTGTTGCTGTGCTGTTTACAGCCGCTGGCTGCAAAACAGGCAGGAACGGGGATACCAATGGTTCAACTACCCCGACAACCCAAACAGAACAGACCGGCACACAGCCGTCAGAGAGTACACAAACAAAGACACAGGCTTATTCCGGCCTTAAAAGCATATCTGAAACAGAGCGTACAACAGTGGAACTGGAATACAAACCAGTTGAGTATGAAGCACTGGTTGAAGAATATGCGGTAGAAAAGGACCTTTCCAATATTGAAAACCTGCATCAGTTCGGAGAATTCACACAGGCACAAACAGGGCTGTTATCAAAGAACGGCTTTGCAGTAACCCCATCAAAGGACGAACAGCTTTTCTACATATATGAAAGGAATGAATACCTGAAACTGCCTTCATTCATTACTGCAGATTCCATACTCCAGGTCTATCATATATTCTTTGACTACTCACTGAGGACACTTGAGGCGCAAAAACTGCTTGGAGCCCTGGAAAAACTGACTGACAGCATGCTTTCTAAATCAATACACATGTATAACACAATACAAAATCCTCAGGTAAAGTCTGAAGCCCTTGTAAACATAGCATATTTCGGTGTTGCCCAATTGGCTCTGCAAAGAGAGATTCCCACCGATATGCCACTTAAGGCAAAAGAGCTTGCACAAAAGGAATTTGCGCTTGTTACGGATGCGGGCGGATTCATGGATTCACACCTGTTCCCCTTCAAGCTGGATTACAGCCAGTATGTCCCAAGGGGGCATTATACAAGGAGCGAGGACTTAAAAAGGTATTTTATGGCGTTGATGTGGTACGGCCAGGTCCCGTTCAATGTGTATAAGGACGATAGCGGCAGGGAACTTGACAAAAAGCAGATAACAAAGGCCTTGCTGATGACATACGCCCTGTTTCTTGAAAACGGGGATGACCCTGACCATATATTATGGGAACAGATATATGCCCCGACTGTTTTCTACGTGGGAAAGGCTGATGACCTTACGGTGTACGACTATCTTAAGCTGCTTTTTGATGTATACGGGGATAATCCCAGGCTGGATATGCTGATGGACAGTGAGTACGAAACAAAGCTGGAGGCAGCGGTTGAGAAACTGCCTGAACCTTCCATAAAACATAAATATGTGGACATTAATATCCCCGCAGGCAAGCAGTTCAGGTTCATGGGGCAGCGATACATACCCGACTCAGAAATACTGCAGGAGGTTGTTGAGCCAATAAAACGTCCCATACCCAGCGGGCTTGATGTGATGGGTGTACTGGGTTCTGAAAGGGCAAAGGACATACTTGTGAACCGGTACAGGGTCCCCGAACAATGGGAAGGGTATCTTGATGCCTTCAACAGCATGAAAAACAAATTTGATACTGTCTCCGAACAAACCTGGCGGTCTAATTTGTACTATGGATGGCTATGGGTGCTTAAATCCCAGCTTTCACCGTACGGGGAGGGATATCCGGCGTTTATGAGGAATGAGGCTTGGACGGATAAATGCCTCAACACTGCACTTGCAAGCTGGACGGAGCTTAGGCATGATACAATCCTTTACGGAAAACAGAGTGGTGCGGAATGCGGGGGAGATGAGCCTCCTGAAGTTATTAGAAGTTATGTTGAACCGAACATTGAGCTTTATAACAGGCTTTTGTGGCTTACAAGGTATTCAAGGGAGAACCTTGCCGCAAGGCAGATACTGCCTGAAGAACTTCAAAGCAAGATGCAGCGCTTTGAAGACCTGCTTGCCTTTCTGATAAACTGCTCAATAAAACAACTGAGGAATGAAGAGTTGTCAGTACAGGAATATAGTAGCCTTCTGACATATGGTGCGACACTTGAGTACCTTACCTGCTCTCTTGCGGATGATAACCTCAGATGGTTTGAGATTACCTCTGAAACCGACAAGAACATGGCTGTTATAGCGGATGTGCATACAGCCGGGAACAGTTACCTTGAGGAAGCGGCAGGGCAGGCTTATGAGATATTTGTTGTGGTGCCTGTAGGCGGGAAGCTTTACCTTACACGCGGGGCTGTATTCAGTTATTACGAATTTATAAGCAAAAAGCGACTTACCGATGAGGAATGGCAGCAGATGTTAAGGGAAGGCAAACAGCCCGGGCGGCCTGAATGGACAAAAAGTTTTGAAACTGAAGAAAAGGAAGAAATCCCTGTGCCAAAGGAGCCTTACAATTCGGGATGCTAAAAAGGATATCTGTTGTAACATTATTGGCGTTAAGTATTCTATTTGCCCTGCCAGCCCTGAAAGGAAAGGATGTCACCCTTACGCTGACGGGTGATATCCTTCTTGACCGCGGTGTAAAGAATTACCTTGACAGAGAGGGCACCGGGTACCCGTATGAAAAGGTTAAGCACATACTGCAAAAATCAGACATTGTTTTTGGGAATCTGGAGTGCCCGCTGACTAAAGGAGGCATACCCGTTCTAAAAAGCAGGAACCTCATATTCAGGGCTGAACCTTCCAATGCAAAAGCACTTGCATCAGCGGGATTCAATGTATTAAACCTTGCAAACAATCATTCCATAGATTACGGTCACGCAGGTATTTCAGACACAATTAAAGCCCTGGAAGCTGCAGGTATAAGGACGGTTGGAGCAGGAGAAGACAGTGACAAGGCACGATGCGCCCTCTATATCAATATAAAGGGGCTGTCAGTGGGTTTTTTGGGTTATTCGGCCTTTCCCCGTGAGGGGTACTTTTATTTTCCGGACAGGCCCGATATTGCCTATATTGATACCTCTGTCATATCTGATGAAATAAGAAGCGCCAATAATAACTGCGATATACTTGTTGTATCGTTTCACTGGGGAAAGGAGTTTGATTTTTATCCTTTAGAGCAGCAGAAGCAGCTTGCCCGCCTTGCAGTAGACAGCGGAGCCGACATAGTAGCAGGGCATCATCCCCATGTACTTCAGGGAATTGAAGAGTACGGGGAAGGTTACATCTTTTACAGCCTCGGCAATTTTATTTTTGACAGGCAGGTCCCCTCCGGTACCGATGAGACGGTTATAGTAAACCTGAAAATAAACAAAAAGGGCATAAAAGAAATAGAGCTTATACCTGTCAGGATAATAAACTGCCGGCCTGAACCCGTTTCGGGTAAAGATGCCCAATATATTCTGAAGCGGCTGCAACTGTATTCACCTCAGATACTGAAAGATATTGTCATAGATCCAGTATTTAACTGCTTCACTCCACACAAAAAATGATAGCTGAAATGTTTTTCTGGCCAGCATAGATCTTCACAGGCAGAAAGAAGAACTCAAAATTTAACTTTTTGACAAAACACTATTATTAGACTATAATAATATTTAATATTAAATTGGCCAAGGGGAGTAGTTATGTATATTAAGCGTCACATGGAGAATACTGTAATAAGAACTTCAAACATGTTTGGGGCTGTTATCGTTACGGGAGCAAGGCAGGTTGGTAAAACTACATTACTAAAAACAGTTGCCAGGGATATGACATATGTTACTTTAGATGACCCTATTATGCTTCAATCTGCCGTAAACGAAGCAGGAACCTTTTTGAAGAACTCGCCACCCCCTGTCTTCATTGATGAAATTCAATATGCACCTGAACTTCTCACTGTGATTAAACGGCGTCTGGACAGGGATTCCAGTCAAGGCCAATACCTGCTGACCGGCTCTCAGAATATGGCGGTTCTTGAAGATATAAGCGAAAGCCTTGCCGGCAGGGTCATTGTTCTTGACCTTTGGAATTTGT
>CAYYGK010000159.1:0-6481 GCA_964471145.1 uncultured Eubacteriales bacterium
AATTGTTACGGCCATTCTTACTGTCATAGGGGTAATTGTTATCCTTGCAGCACTCTGCATAAGCTTGTTAACCATATTGGTTGATTTGCTTGAAATTGTAGAAACAAGCATAACCAAAACGTATTGAAGAGTATAAAGATGGGTTTGTGTTGAATTATATATAAGGGTATCGGTGTAGCTGTTCCAGTGAAACACACAGTTTAAAAGGAAAATGGCAGCTATAACAGGTACGGAAAGCGGCACGATTATCCTGTAGAATATTACCAGATCGTTTGCCCCGTCCATAAATGCGGATTCCTGAAGTTCATACGGCAGTTGTTCGATATATGTCCTCAGCAGAATCATACCAAACACATTCATGACATTAGGCAAAATATAAATCCAGAAAGAGCTAACGAGGCCAAGTGATTTCATTAACAGATAAACAGGAATCAAACCCGCACCGAAATACATTGTAAGTACGAAAAACCATGTTATGAATTTCTTGCCCGGCAGCTCCCTTTTACTTAAGGAATATGCGACCATCATTGACACAGTTGTACTTATTACAGGTCCCAGAACACTTCTTCCTATTGAAATAAAAAATGCCCTGATGATACTTGAGTCCCGGAAAGCAGCCAAATATGATTCCAGATTGATTCCAACAGGAAGCAGAAGAAATCCTGTAGACAGCGTGGCTGAATTACTTAAAGAATATGCGAGTATATACCAAAACGGATAAGCAGTTAACAGGAACACAATAATCAGTATTCCATATACGTATACATCCAGAGTGCAGTTTAAAAATTTCCGGACAGATGCAAACACGTTACCCATCTCTTAGAAAACACCCTTCCCACTAAGTTTTTTAGAAACAGTATTGACTGTAACTATCATAATTACGCCTGCCAGTGATTTGGCCATTCCTACTGCAGTGGCATATGAGTAGTTGAGCTGTTTCAAACCAAACCTGTAAACATACATGTCAAAGACCTCCATAGTGGGTCTGTTCAAAGCATTTGTAAAAAGATAAAACTGGTCGAAATTTGAAATAAATATCCATCCCATGTTGAGTATCAGAAGCACCTGCAAAGTTGGCATTATTGAAGGTATAGTTATGTAAGTAATTCTCTGAATCCTGTCTGCACCATCAATCCGAGCCGCTTCATACAGGCTGCTTTCTATTCCTGATATTGATGCCAGAAAAAGGACTGAATTATACCCTATTGTTTTCCATAAATTAGTAGCAGGAATAAGTACCCACGAAAAATTGGGGTTTGCAAGAAAGTTTATTCCATTTTCAATCACCCCGAAATCTTTTAATACGGTATTAATCACCCCTGTTTCAACGGTCAGAAAAACATTGAATATATTATAAACCGTAACCCAGGAAATAAAGAAAGGGAAAAAAGTAGTTGTTTGAACGATTCTTTTAAAAGAACCAATCCTGACTTCATTTAAAAGAATAGCAAGTGCCATAGCTCCGAATATGGTAAAAACCAGCGACAGAACATTCATTACAACTGTGTTTCTGAGAAGGTTGAGCATATCAACCGAATCTATAATGAATTCCTTGAAATTAGATAACCCCACGAATCTTGAGCTCAGTATGGGCTTTCCAAGTTTATAGTCTGAAAAAGCCATGTACAGGCCATAAAGAGGAGTATAACTGAATACTGCAGTAAATAAAAACCCTGGAGCCAGTAATAAATAAAGGTATTTGTATTTTGTAAATATTCGTCTCAATCCAGTCACCTGAACGGCACCTCTCCCGCAGTTAATAATAAGGCCTGTATCTGTTCATAGAATAGCACAGTGCACTGAAGCATGAAAGACACAGAAATTGTGATTAAATCTCTTTTCTTGTTAACTTCCAAATGTATTTCCCCGGTATTTCCTGCACTCAAGAAATGACTCGGCATTCCTCAGGTATACTTTCTCAAGAATATCACTTTCAAGCCCCAGGCCATATATCTTCCATCTTCCATTGCCGGGTACTGCTCTGTTACTGTAGTCAAAGTATTCATCTCTTGTTTCAAGAAACCTGTAATAAATACTGTATATGCCAAATTGCTCCGTACCGCTGCTGTTATCTGTTGCGAACAGTATTCTGTCCTGATGCCTCTTAAAAAAATCCTTCGATGAATACGGCTGCCTGCCCAGTTCTGGTATCCTTGCAGCAATATCTATATACATGTTGGGGTATTTGTCGAGGCAGTTGGAGACAAAAGACAGGTTCTCAGCCCATGAGCCTACATGGGCAATGTTGAATATGGTGTCGCTGTATGTGGACAGAAGGTTCTCCTGCATCTCCATAAGCTTATCGAAATCAAAGTATTCAGCACTGTGGAATGACCATTTAGGATGCCTTTCAAGTTCTTCGTACCTCTCGTTGTACCTGTCCACAGGCTCAAAAAAAGCAGTGGGGTCTGCTATATGAATCGTAACGGGAATTTGCAGTTCCGCAGCTGTTTGCCAGATTACAGCAAGCCGGCTGTCATCAACCGGTATGTATTTGCCTCTGCTGTCCTTTATTCCAAGGCTCAATTCCTTGAGAAATTTTAATCCTCTTATGCCTCTTCTATGAGAGTGTATGAGTGTCTTTCTCACATAAGTTTCAAAACCAGGCTTGTCAATTAATGAGACATCAACCGAGCCGAATGTTACAATAAAGTCCTCAAAACCTTTTGTTTTTGCAAGCATTCTGTTAAGGCCCCCGCCCCATTGTCCATCCAGGTTTATAACCTTTCTTATGCCATGCTTTCTGAGTTCATGGACACTGTTTTCTGTATCATATTTGTCTTCATAGTTGTCCCCAAACAGAATACTTCCCCAGTGCGTGTGTGCATCTATTACATCAAACCCTGGCTTGTCGATTCGGCTGGTTTTGGAAACAAGCTGGCTTTTTGGCATATAATCCTTTAAATACATAAGGCTCCTTTCCACAGGGATTACTCCTGTTCCGTATTGAAATTAAATATCTTTTGAGCATTTTCATGCGATATTTTTTGCAGTGTTTCATAAGGCAGGCGCAGACATCTGAAAAATCTTCTGTGGTTCATGAATGCTTTCTCAGCATATGAGTTGTCAAACATTTCGTTCATCAGTGTGTCTGTGCCGAACAATATTCTGTCATAATACCTGATTATAAAACTTCTTAAATATTCAATATCATTTTCATAAATGACAGAGTCGGGCAGGAGATAACACCCTATACTTGAGTCAATATACAGATTTTTATATTTATCAAAAAGCCCCGCCAGATTTTCCCATCCCATATGTAATTGATGGGCACCAATAAACTTTATATCAGGATATTTTCCTGCCAAGGTCAGAAACGTATCAAGAAGATCACGGTTGGTATATGTTACACCTTTCTTCCATCCCTCTTTCCAGTATGCGTTCCTTCCCCCGTCCGTGTGCGGAGCTTCGTTTAGTCTCTGGGTAACATGCCATAGAACAGGAAGCTTGTTTTTTGACAAAATTTCGAATATTCCCTTCCAACGGTCTGAAAGCCATTGGGAAGGTTCATCGCCTTCCATGATAAGCGAATAGTTATGCAGCTTAAGACCGCATGCACCGTTATTAATCCATTCTGTTAAAAGCTCCATGTCAGGGTTGTCATGGCTTAAATAGGGCATCCACCTCATGTTCTTCACGGCAGCAGTGGCCTTTTGCAAAAAACCGGTTGTTTCTTTCCTGCCGGTAAAGTATGCATCCATTATATGCTTTCTATTGTCTTTCCTTACTGTTTCCGGAAGAATTACAACTTGATGCTTTACATTCATTTTGGAAAGCTTTTTACCGAACCTGTCAAGTACTTTTACGGCCTGGTTAAAGTCAGAATGAAGTATATGTGTATGTACATCAATCCAGTACTTTTCAACAGGAGCCATGTGCATGGCCCATCCGCTTGAAAAACCGTTATCCGAAGTATCTCTTTCCAGCACATATGGGCAGTGCGGATAATTTTTTTCATCTCTCTGAGGCATTATCATATAAACTTCCCTCCATACACGGATGATATGCTTTCAACCATGCTGTCAAAAAGCTTTTTGGCAGCATCTATGCTTATGTTTACTGCGGGGTCGTTGAGAAAGGCATTAAATGCCTTGTTTCTGTCACGGCTCATCGACGCTTCTATGACTGTTTCCTGGTTATTCACATGCCGCATGACAAGACTGAGAACATCAAGGGGCATTTCTCCTGCAAACAAAGGACTGACTTTGTTCCTTGTTATAAGGGCATTTGTTTCAACGACACAATCTCCAGGCATGTTTTCTATCTGACCACGATTAGGCACATTGACATTTGCAATAATGTCTCCCATCCCCATAAGTGCCTTCATCTGAGCGACTCCTTCCTCACCCGAGGGTTGAAGGCTGAATTCGTTTACATTGTCAAGAATGCTTTTGCTTTTATTTATCAGGCTCACCTGCTCCTCTTTTCTTTTTGATACGGGAGTAAGGCTGAACTTCCAGGATTTTATGGTGTCCATATCCCTAAGGTATATGCCGGGTACGAATTCCGCCAGATGCCTGTCACCGGCTGCAGCAACCATTTTATACCGTTTAAACAGATCGAATTTTACCCGGTTTGCCGAGCTGTATATATCCCTGTCCCATTTGGCTTTATCACAGTAACCATGCAGGTAGTTTCTTTCCACAAAATCTTCATACAACGGGATTACATCAGTTCCCTTATATGAAACCCTTTCAAACCAGGTAAAATGGTTTATACCCATCAGGTTAACCTTTATATCGCTTCTTTTAATCTCATTGTTCATGTGGTTTTCTGATATTACCTTTGCCATCAGGTCCTTTGTGCCGAAGATCTCATGGCAGCAGCCAAAAGCCTTTATATCGGGAAACACCTCGTACATTGTTCTTACACAAACGCTCATGGGATTAGTGTAATTCAGGACCCATGCATTCGGGCAGCAGTGTTGTATTTTTTCTGCAAATTCAGCATATATGGGAACCACCCTAAGAGACCTCATTATTCCTCCGGGACCCACAGTATCCCCTACAGACTGGTAAATGCCATACTTTTCAGGCATATGCACGTCTATTTCCATGACTTCAAAAGTACCGGGAAGAATGGATATTATAACAAAATCTGCGCCGCTCAAAGCCTCTTCTAAAGTCCTGACTGCTTCATATACCCATTTACCGGTGACGTTTTCCCTGGTTAATAAATTGTTGCCAATAGTTTCATTGTCTTTGGCCGCCTCATACGAAAGGTCATAGAGTTTTACTCTTCCTGACATCTGTACGTCAATAGCAAGATCACTCATGAAGTTCCATGCCCAGCCTTTTGAACCGCCCCCTATATATGCAACCGTTAAATTCGTAACTGTTTCATCATTTTTTAACAATCTCAGCCTCCTCCTGTGCTAAAAACACGAGTTGATAAGCTTACAGTACCAGATTATCATTGAATTGCTGAAAAAAACAGACATTTGACTTGTCTTTTGGTCTCATTATTTTACGTAATTGCTGTAGTTCATCAGGTTTCGGCAGAATAGGGCAAAAACAAATGGATAGATGTTCCCCTCTTAAAACGGCTTAGTATTCTAATACTGTATTTCTTACCGTATATCAGGGCGAGGCGCTTATTTGCATTGTATAATCCTATATGGCCTTTATTTTCTATTTCAGGATGGTTAAGATTATGTCGGATTTTCTCAAGATCGTGCGGTTTAATTCCCATACCGTTGTCGGTAATACGGATATTCAATCCGTCAGGGTGCATAAACACGCTCAGTTTTATACCGCAGCAGCCTTCTTTTTCTTTTATTCCATGGTATATGCAGTTTTCTACCAGAGGCTGGAGCAAAAGGAGGGGCACAGGATGTCCTGGAAATAATTTAAGCTGGAGTGGGGAGTTAATTTTAGCATATTGCAATAATTCAAGATAAGTATGTGCGCAGCAGGTCAAAAAACACTTTCCTGTGGGGAATGCTGGTCTTTTAACACCTATTCCTGCATAAACAGCCATGGGTTTACGAATGTGCTGCCAATGCTTACTGACCAGTGGAGATGAGCTCCGGTTGAAAATCCTGTGGACCCCACTTCCCCTATAACGTCTCCCTTTTTGACCATGTCACCTTCCTTTACAAGGATCTTGTCCAGGTGGCAATAGCTTGAGTAAAGATTTGCTCCGTGGTCTATGATTATGGTGTTGCCGGTTATGACAAGTTCCATAGCAAGGTTTACCCTGCCGTTGTTGGCAGCCTTTACAGGCGTACCGGTAACTGCGGAAATATCTAAGCCGGAGTGCCTGCCCGAAAGTTCATTGTTTATATATCGGATTACCCCGAATTCACTGGTTATCGGCCCTTCTACAGGAATAATGAAAGGTTCTTCCCAGTGAGGTTTTTGCATGGTAACAGAACGGGCTCTGGCTGTATGAACACCGTCCTTTTTCCAGTTGTCGCTGCTCCTGGTTGACTTCTGTTCCACGGTTACTGTAAAGCGCTCCTCGGGGAAAGTCTTTTCAC
>CAYYGK010000160.1:0-6383 GCA_964471145.1 uncultured Eubacteriales bacterium
CGGGAGGCGTTAAAATGGGCAAAACAGGAGCAAAGCCTGATGTACTTGTTGTCGGGGGAGGAATGATCAGCAGGGAGGTTATACTTCCTACTGTTTTCCAGGAGCAGAAATACGGCAGAATAGGCAGCGTATCCATAAGTTCGCTTACCTCCGGGATAATTAAGGAACTCAAGGGAATGTTTCCTGATTTCAGGGGCTATCCCGACCCGGAAAGGTATCCTGAAGATGAAGCACAGCCGGAAATGTTTAAACAGGCTATACGGGATCTGCCTCAAGACGGGGTGGTTATTGTTGCAACACCCGACCATTTCCATACCCCGGTTATACGGGCCGCTATTGAGGAAGGCAGGCACGTTGTTGTTGAAAAACCGCTGTGCCTTAAGGTGGAAGATGCACACAGCATAATAGAAGCTGCAAAGGTAAAGGGTATTTATGTGCTTACCGACTACCATAAGAGGCATGACCGTTCTGTGAGGGCAGCAAGGTACAGGTACAGGAAGGGAGAGCTGGGAGAGATGCTTCACGGGCATGCATGGATTGAAGAACCCAAATACATGGCCCTGGATGTTTTCAGGGACTGGTGTGAGAAGAGCTCTCCGTTTGAGTATATTGGCGTGCATTATGCGGATGCATACTATTTTATTACAGGGTTAAAGCCTAAAAGGCTGGTTGCATTCGGTCAGAAAAAGTTCCTTCCCACAAAGGGAAAGGATGCCTATGATGCTGTACAGGCAACGATAGAGTGGGAAGACGGCTCGGTGTTTTTCATACAGACATCCTGGGTTAACAATCCCGGGAACAGTGCAATGACCAACCAGGGCTTGATGCTGCTCGGAACGATGGGAGAATACTGGGGAGACCACAAGGACAGGAATACCCACTTTGTCACCGGGGAAAACGGGTACGAGGACTATAACCCTAATTTCTTCAAGCAGTATGACAGCTGGGATTACCCGGGGGAAACAGATAATGTAGGGTATGGATATGACAGTATTGTGCAGGGCATAAATGATATACGGCGGATAAGCAGTGAAACGGAAGGCATGGATGAAAGCAAAGCGCTAAAGGCAAGGCGCAGCATGTTAAGTGAGATGGAGCAGACAAGAGGTCTGCCCGGACAGGCGCTTATAGGCGTTGCGGTAAATAACGCTGTAAGGATGAGCGCCGATGCCGGAGGGAGGTTCGTGGTATTCGACAGCGGTATGTATCCAAGGTTTGAATAGACAGAAAGGACTGCCTGTAAATGGGAACAGCTGCAGTAACGGTGCCCGTATTCATATTTGTTGTTATTGGTTATATTTCAAGAAAGACCGGGATTATAGGGGAGGAGACCGCCAACTTCCTCAGCAAGATAACATATTATCTTGCAATGCCCGCACTTATATTCAGGAGCATTGTAATGTTTGACTTTGAAAGCACATTCAGAATAAACCTGGTTGCACATAACGTAACTGTTACCGTTATTGTGTTTGCAGTAATGTTTTTTGCATCACTCCTTATTAAGGACAGCAGGAAAAGGGGGTCATTCCATATGGGGTGCTTCAGGTCAAACCAGGGTTACATGGGACTTCCGCTTACGGGAAGCTTTTACGGAAGTGCGGCTGTTTCAAGGGCGTCAATTGTTAATTCTATTGATTCACCTGTGGTTATTGTTCTTTCGGTAATATCGCTGGGGATTTTTGTAAATTGGAGGGGAAACAGGAATAGAAGCACTGCAGCCATACTGGCGGGAAAGGCTGGAGGGTTTGTGGTACACCCTTTTGTTTTGTCAGCTGCGGCGGGGCTGCTGCTGGCATACTACAGGGTTCCTGTTCTTCAGGTAAGGATGATCGACGAATTTCTAAAGATATCCGGGTATATGGCTATGCCGCTGGCGCTTATACTGGTTGGCTGTTCTGTGAGTCTTGGGCATATAAAGGCAAACATCATACCCATTGCAGTGCTGGCGGTTGTAAAGCTTCTTCTTATGCCTGCTCTGGCATATGTTACTGCCGTTACACTGTTTGACCTTAAAGGGCTTGACCTTGCGATTGCGGTTATTCTACCTTCTATGCCCACAGCAGTTTCAAGTTATGTAATGGCAAGGGAAATGGGCTTTGATGACAAACTGATGGCTGCTGCGATAGGGTTTACGACTTTTGTTTCAGTAGTAACGGTTACGGCCGTGCAGTTTGTTTTTGGGACAATTGTAAGCGTATAGAATGAAAGGGGATGAAGGCACATGATAAAAAGGAGCATACCCGGTGGTGAAAAACCTTCGGAAGAAATGCTTATACAAAGAGAGGAAACAGAAACCATAGCACTGGGTTATGTATCGGTTGACAGTGGTGAGTGTACCGATACAGGTTTTCATGATGATGAAGAGGAGATATATGTGATACTAAGAGGAAGGGCAAGACTTGAAATAGGGGATGAGGAAACAGAGGCAGGACCTGGGGATACGGTGTATGTGCCCCGTAATAACAGGCACAGGATGACATGTATATCGGATGAGAAGCTGGAATACCTGTATTTTGCCAACTGGCCTGAATAAATGGGGAGGTGTTGAAAGTGTCAAAATCATTTGATTTGATACCGAGAAAGGTTAAGAAAGTCAAAACAAAACACAGGGAGATAAAGACCGAAATACCCGTACTTGATTCTCTTAAGACCATCGAGCAGCTGAGAAAATATGAACCAAGGTCCATGAGGGGACAGCCTCTTGTGGTCTGGGACAGGGGTGAAGGGTTCAATGTTTACGATAAGTATGGAAACAAATGGATTGATTTCAGTTCCGGTGTTCTCGTTACGAATTCGGGACATGGCAACAAGGAAATAACGGAAGCCATTATCAAACAGGTTGAGCATGGGATGCTGCACAATTACTGCTTCCCTACAGAAATACGGGCAAGGCTTGTAGAGAAACTGGTCGAACTGGCTCCTGACCCGCTTGACAAGGTGTTCCTGCTTACTACAGGGTCTGAATCAACCGAGTGCGCTATTAAGCTTTCAAGAACACACGGGCTTAAAGCAGGGGGAAAGAAGAAGATAAAGATTATCACCTTTGAGGATGACTTTCATGGCAGGACTATGGGTGCGCAGATGGCCGGGGGCTCACCCGGGGCAAAGCAGTGGATTGTAAACCAGGATCCGGATATGCATCAGATGCCTTTCCCCAATGCCTACAAATATGAATGGGCTGATGAGGAAAGTCCGGATTATTCTGATGAGAAGTGTTTTGGCAAGTTCCTGGAGGAGCTGGACAACCAGGGAATAAATCCTGAAGATATTGCCGGGATAATGCCCGAGACATTCCAGGGAGGATGGGTCCAGCTTATGCCGGTGGGTTTTGCCCGGAGGCTTAAAGAATTCTGCGACAGGCACAACATCGTTCTTGTATTTGATGAAGTTCAGGCAGGGTTTGGAAGATCGGGCAGGCTGTTTGCATTTGAACATTACGGTGTTGTACCGGATATTGTATGCTGCGGCAAGGGGATTACCAGTTCGCTGCCTCTTTCTGCCGTGATAGGAAAAGCTGAAGTAATGGACCTTTACGGACCTAACGAGATGACCAGTACACATACCGGAAATCCGGTATGCTGCGCTGCGGCATGTGCAAATATCGATTACATTATGGAAAACAGCATTATTGATAATGCTGCTTCTCTGGAAGGTGTCTGCAGGCAGGAGCTTGAGATACTTAAAAATGAGCATCGCGGTATTATCGGAAACATAAAAGGATGCGGGCTTGCATGGGGTGTGGTTTTTGTCAGAAAGGGTACACGTGAGATAGACTCCGGACTTGCCCATGAAATTGTAAAAATTTCGGCAGAAAAGGGGCTGCTGTTCTTTGCTCCGGTTGGAGCGGGAGCTACCATAAAGGTATGCCCTCCGCTTGTGATCACTGAAGATGCCCTTAGAGAAGGGCTGAAGGTTTTCAGAGAGGCAGTAGCGGAAGCGGTTGAAAAGCAGTGAATCACCAGGAGGTGTAGAAGGCATGGAGAGGATAAAGATAGTCAACGGACGCGTTCTGACACCTCACAGGTTACTTGAAAGAGGCTGCATTGTGATAGAAGGAGAAACAATCAGGGAGGTAACTGAGGGGAAAAGCGATGCAGCAGGCTGTAAAGTATTAGACGCAGAAGGGTGTTATGTATCTCCCGGGTTTATGGACATACATACTCACGGCGGCGGAGGGCATGACTTCATGGACGGTACTGTGGAAGCCTACCTTGGTGCAGCACAAATACATGCTCGACATGGTACCACATCACTTGTACCTACCACCCTCACAGCGGGAAACAGTGAGTTGAAAAACACATTCGGTGTATATGAGAAAGCGGTGGAAGAGAACAAAAACGGGGCGCGCTTTCTAGGGCTGCATCTTGAGGGACCCTATTTTTCAATGGAGATGAGAGGTGCGCAGAACTCCAGATACATCCGGAACCCATCACCTGATGAGTACATGAAGATTCTCTCCTGGTCAGACAGAATTGTAAGATGGAGTGCGGCTCCGGAACTGGAAGGTTCTCTTGAGTTTGCTTTTGAGCTAAGAAAGAGAGGCATACTGGTATCCGTTGCACATTCCAATGCTGTATATGAACAGGTGCTGAAAGCATATGAGAGAGGGTTTTCACATGTGACCCACCTGTATTCAGGGATGTCATCTGTCAGAAGGATTAATGCATTCAGGTATGCGGGGGTAGTCGAGAGCGCCTATCTTATAGACGGGATGACGGTGGAGATAATTGCTGATGGCAAACACCTTCCGGCAAGCCTTCTAAAACTCATATACAGGATTAAGGGGCCTGACCGTATAGCCCTGATATCTGATTCCATGAGAGCTGCGGGTATGCAGGAGGGTGAATCGTTGATAGGAAGCCTGAAAGACGGACAGAAAGTATTGGTGGAGGACGGTGTGGCTAAACTTCCCGACAGGACAGCATTTGCAGGAAGTGTTGCCACTGCAGACCGCCTTGTCAGGACAATGGTGGAACTTGCAGATGTCCCGCTGGCTGACGCGGTAAGAATGATTACGCATACACCTGCAGCCATTATGGGTCTGGACAGTCGGATGGGCTGTCTTGCTCCGGGCCGCTGCGCTGACATAGCGGTATTTGACGATGATTTTAATGTAAGGGTGACTCTGGTGGGTGGCAGAACGGTTTACAGGGCCTGAACAGGATCTGTATGAAACGGCATATTTACTACAAGGGGGTAATTTAATAATGGACAGCGGTTACAATCCCTACAAGGAGGTAGTGGATACAATTGAAGAGGCGGCAGGGATGCTGGGTCTCAAGCGGAGAGACTATGAGGCGATAAAGTATCCTGAAAGGGAACTTGAGGTATCTATACCCGTGGAAATGGATGATGGAACCATAAGGGTATTCAGCGGATACAGGGTACAGCATTCCAGTTCGCGGGGGCCGTGCAAGGGAGGAATCAGGTACCACCAGGATGTGGACATGAATGAGGTCAAAGCTCTTGCCACCTGGATGTCATTTAAGTGTGCGGTTGTAAACATACCGTATGGAGGTGGAAAGGGAGCGGTTAAGGTAAATCCCAGGGAACTGTCCAAAAATGAGCTAAAGAATCTAACCAGGCGCTACACGGGTATGATTCTGCCCCTTATAGGACCTGAAAAGGACATACCTGCTCCTGATGTTGGTACCAATGAGGAGATAATGGGGTGGATAATGGATACATATAGCATGTTCCAGGGGTATACGGTACATGGTGTGGTAACCGGCAAACCGCTTGAAGTGGGAGGTTCACTGGGCAGGAAAGAGGCAACAGGACGGGGAGTCATGTTTATGACCCGTGAAATCCTGCACCGGATGGGAATGCCGATGATAGGTACCAGAATAGCTATACAGGGCATGGGAAATGTGGGAGGAACTGCAGCCAGGCTGTTATTTGAAGAAGGATGCAAGGTTGTTGCTGTAAGCGACGTATCGGGCGCAGTGTATTCAAAGGAAGGCCTTGCGGTCGACAAAATACTTGAGTTTATCAACAGCAATGATGGCAGGTATATTTCGGACTATAAGCAGAAGGGTGTGGACCATATAACTAATGAAGAGCTGCTGGCACAGGAAGTAGATGTTCTTATACCTGCAGCCCTGGAAAACCAGATAACTGGCGGAACAGCCCCCAATGTAAAGGCAAAAATAGTTGTAGAGGCGGCAAATGGACCTACAACCGTAGAGGGCGACAGGATTCTTGCAAAAAAAGAAATAACAATAGTGCCGGATATTCTTGCAAATGCAGGTGGTGTGGTTGTTTCATACTTTGAGTGGATACAGAACATACAGTCGCTTACGTGGGATGAGGAAGAAGTCAACCGCACTCTGGAAAAGATTCTCATAAGGGCTTTTAATGAAGTCTGGGACAAGGCCAGGGGT
>CAYYGK010000161.1:0-6291 GCA_964471145.1 uncultured Eubacteriales bacterium
GCACTTCATTGTAGAATCTTTCAATGCCGGCATCACCTGAAAAATCAATACTGTTAAGATATCCCATAACATGTACAGCCGCAGACTGTTTGTCATACCTTTTTAAGGAGTGTATTACCGATACACCACCCAAATTCATATCCGCAATCATTATACCGGCACAAGCGGAGGCCTCAATGAATAAAGGTCCCCGGCTGGTTCCAATTTCCCTCCTTATTGTTCCTGGTTCAGTCTGAAGAATGGTACACAACGTTTTTAGCGTATTATCATCTGCATCAAAGTATGAAGGCATAATAGCAACCATGGTCTTTGTGCTCCGGTTGGTGAAGCGGATGCCGTTTCTGTCAAGTATATCACCTCTGTTTTTTTCAACCTGGTAGTTTTTAAGCCTTTGTACAGAAGCTTCCCTTGACAGGCGCACCCCCCTGAACACCTGCAGGTAAAATACTTTTGACAGCAATAATGTAAAAAGGATTGCGTATATAATATATACAAGCCTGTATCTTCTTCTAAAGCATGACATGTATAGTATTTTTCCTCTTAGAGAACAGATTCATACCTTCCTGCGTCTTAAAACAGTGTTTGCCGGTACTTCTCTGCCAAGCGGAACATACAGCTTCATCTGCGGATGTGGAGCTTCACCTATACTTGCCATGTCTTCGTTATACATTTCCCTGATTATGCATGTGAAATAGTCTCCTGCGGGGGGAACCACCTCAACCTCGTCACCAGTCTTTATTCTGTTTCGCTGCTCAAGTATTGTATACCCGGTAGAGGGCTCATATCCCCTTGCTACAGCAACAAAATCATAATCTCTGATATATGAAGAGGTGTTATACATCTGTTTTTTCTCAGATTTTCCTCCAAAAAAGAACCCGGTTGTGAATTCTCTGTGACTTGCCTTGGATACCTCCTCAAGCAGCCCGGGGTTGAATACATACCCCTGCGGGTCTTCATAGTACGAATCCAGTGCAGTCCTGTATGCCTTCACAACCAATGCGACATAATAGGTGCTTTTCATCCTTCCCTCAATCTTAAGGGATGAAACACCCGAATTTACCAGTTCGGATATATGCTGTATCATACAGAGGTCCTTTGAATTCATTATAAAAGTTCCACTGCCGTCTTCATAAACAGGATAGTATTGCCCGGGCCTCTTTTCCTCCATCAGGTGATACTTCCATCTACACGGATGTGCGCATAAACCCAGATTCGGGTCGCGTTCTGCCATATAGCTGCTCAGCAGGCATCTTCCTGAGTAGGAGATGCACATTGAACCGTGGACAAATACCTCAAGCTGCAAATCATCCGGGACCTTATTCCTTATCTGTCTTATTTCTTCAAGTGTCAGCTCCCTTGCAAGTATCACCCTTTTTGCTCCGAGTTCATACCAGAAAAAAGCGCTTTTCCAGTTGGTGTTGTTTGCCTGTGTACTGATGTGAATACTTATATGTTCGGATACTGTACGGGCCAGGGAAAAAACCCCCGGATCGGACACTATTATACCGTCTATTCCTGCCTGCACTATGCACCGGATATATTCCTTCATCCCATCAAGATCCCTGTTGTGGGGTAATATATTAAGCGTAACATAAACCCTTTTGCCAATGCTGTGCGCATATGCAGTCTCCCGTTGCATTTCTTCAACAGTGAAGTTGCCGGCACCGGCCCTGAGTCCATAGTACCTGCCTCCAAGATATACCGCATCAGCACCATATGCAAATGCCATCCTGAGTTTCTCCGCATCTCCTGCGGGAGCAAGAAGTTCCACCTTTTTCATGCCATCCTCCAAGTATTCTGTCAGACCCTGTATGACACTGAAATTCCATCACCAAGCGGCAGAATGGTTGTATCAAGAGAAGGGTCTGTGCAAATTGCTCCCAGGTACTTCTTAAGCCTGTTTACAGCCGTTCTTTCCCTCCTGGGAACTTTCTTTCTTGAACATACCATTCCCCTGTAGAGTACATTGTCAGAAACCATTACCCCGCCGCTTCCCAGCAGCCTCAGGCATTCAGGCAGAAAAACACCATACATCCCCTTTGCAGCATCAACAAATATAAAATCATATGTACCACTAAGCACTGTCAGCACTTCGGCTGCATTACCGAATATTACATTGATATTTTTCTCATATCCTGCAGCTTTTATGTTTTTTCTTGCTTCCAGAACCATAGGTTCGGAGTTTTCCACCGTATCCATTCTTACATCCTCCCCAGCTGCATCACAGATCACAACAGCAGAGTATCCGGTAGCGGTTCCTATCTCCAGCACCCTTTTGGGGCCTGCCATTCTGACAGCTACAGAAAGAAAGCGTGTAACTTCCGGCTCAATAATGGGCACACTCTTTTTCAGGGCCTGTTCCTCAATTTCCTTCAAAACCCCGCTTGACTTTTTTATTATTTTTCTTATGAACTCAGTTGTTTCATGATTGCAAAGCAAATTAGCCCTCCGCAGTTTCATTCCAAAAGCTGACCATATTTTCTCATGGCATTGACATGCTCCCTGTAGGTACTGCTGAAATGATACGAAATACAGGTAATTCGTTTCTTCAGGAAAAAGCACTGCTCTTATAGACTGCAGGCCGGGGTTGCAGATAGGACCAGGCGGAAGCCCCGGGTACTTATATGTGTTATATGGGTTGTCAATGAGGGTGTCCTCCTGTGTGATCTGCTCCTTGACCTTCCCCTCTTCCTTAAAATAGATATACTGCAGCGTTGCACAAGATTGCAGATACCTTAAGTATGCCTCGCTGCTTTTCAGCCTGTTGTAGAAAATCCCTGCAACTATATATTTTTCTGCCGGGTCCTGCACCTCTTTTTCCACAATAGATGCCATTGTTATTATTTCATCAACAGTCATTCCCAAGTCCTCTGCTTTTTTATAAAAAGGCTCCGGGAAAATCTTATTGAACTGTACAAGCATTTTCCCTACTATATGGACAGGCCCCTTTTTAAGGTCAAATGTGTATGTTTCGGGGAAAAGATACCCTTCCAGCCTGAATTCCCTGTCCTGGGGTATACCATCTATAAACGGGTATTCAAACTCCTCTTCGTTAACCACCCTGTCAAGTTCCGCCGCATCAACAACATCATTTTCAACAAGAAGCTGCCTTATCTGCAAGTATGAGTATCCCTCCGGAATAGTTATGTCAATTGTAGGATTATCCAGCGGCCTGGCAGAAAGTATTCTCATCAGGTCATCATACCCTTTAAGGCTGTTGTAATCGCCAGCAGCTCTTACAAGATGTGTTCCGGACTTGTATTTGCCGTCATATCCGTTTATCTTGGACAGAATCTTGAAAACCGAGGGCTTATTAACAATACCCATTTCTTCAAGTATAGTAATAATATCCTGTGTCGTCGAGCCTAATGGTACTTCGACCTCTATTGCCTCAGAGAGCTCAATTTGAATATCGGCTTCCTCATTGGTCCTGTCAACAATACCAGTAATATATGAGTATGCCATGTAGCCGCCGCTGAGTGACAGGGATATTATCAGAGATATAATAATAAGCGCCGCATACAGCCTGCGCATTCTTTTCTTCCTGTAATTTTGTGAAGCTTTTTTCATCAGGCACCTTCCGTCAATCAAAAGTTGCAGCAATCTCTCTTGTCATTATACTATAATCCTTTAAAATCTCAAGGAAAGCATTTACCACTTCTTCATCAAACTGGCTTCCGGAGCCTCCTATAAGCTGGTTCTTTGCTTCGTTGAAATCGAGTTTTGTCCTGTAGGTTCTGTCAGACATCATTGCATCAAAAGCATCTGCAACAGCAACTATTCTTGCAAGCACAGGTATGCTGTCTCCCTTGAGTCCCTCAGGATAGCCCCTGCCGTCTATTCTTTCATGGTGACACTTGACAACAGGCACAACCTCCCTGAACATTGAAACCGCTGAAAGTATCCTTGCACCCTTTATCGGGTGCTTCTTAATTTCTTCAAACTCTGCCCTGCTCAGTGCTTCTTTTTTTAGCAGTATGTCATTGGCAGTGCTTATTTTCCCGACGTCATGAAAAAATCCGCTTATTCTGAGTATCTCCTGCTCTTTCCGGGATAGCCCCATTGCATCCCCTATTTTTACGGCAAAATATGAAACCCTGTCCGAATGCCCCCGTGTGTAGACATCCTTTGCATCAACCACCATCCTCAAGGCCTCTATCGTGTCCATATACCTTTCCCTGAGCTGGTCATATGTTTTGTTTAACTCATCATTTTTAATATTAACAAGTGAATGGAGAAATGCGTTATTGATAGAGGATGCTGCCTGGCCTGTATATATCTCAAGGAGCCTTAAACCACTCTCAACATCTTTTCCCTCCACATAGATTACTCCCATAGACTTGGAATACTCGTTAATAAGCGGGAATATAAAGCCATTTCCCGTATCTATCGGCTTTTTTGTCATTCTGGCATTGCCTATGCTTTCAATCATTGAAGCATTAAGCATCTCCATAAAACTCTTTATACCCGTGTGATATTTTCCTATCCCCTTGTAGATGCTCTTGTTATTGTCATATTCTCTTGTTATGTCATCTACCAGTATAAAGGCGTCCTCGCTGTTCACAAAAGGCATTATCTGTGAAAGTATTTCCTCTAGTATGCTGCTTATGGGCTGCAGTTGATAAATCTTTGGTACAGCCTGAAGTATTCTGTTGAGTCCTTCCTGGAATTTTTTTATCATTCTCATCTGCTCAATCGATTTGATTCCGGATTCAACCAGAAGCAGCAGTTGGTCAAACCTGTCGCTCTTTTCACAGTATCCCTGGATCTCCAGTCTTTTGATGGTTTCTATCGGAGGAGCAAGATCCTTATGCCCTGTCAGCAGGAGAATATATAATTCCTTGTTGTACTTCCTTATTTCCTCAACCACTTCATCACCATGCAAAGGCTGCATAAGGTAGTCCAGTATCATCAGGTCAAACTTTTCATTTAGTACCTTGTTAACTGCTTCAACGGGGTCTGTAATGCCTACACAGTCATAACCGCTTCTGTTAAGCAATACACTGAGAGTATCAAGTATGCCCTGTTCATCATCTACTACTATGATCCTGTAGTCCTTATTCTGCTGTTTTCTGCTTTTTCTCAATCAAGACACCTCCTGCCCCTTTGTTTTAGCCGCTACCGGTATTGTAACAAAAAAATCAGTTCCCACTCCGTACTCGGTTTCAAACCACATGCTTCCCCCGTAACGGCCTTTAATGGTAGAGTGTGACATGTAAAGGCCAAGTCCCGTCCCGTTCTTGCCCTTGGTAGTTATCATCTCCTTAAACAGTCTTTCTTTAATATCAGACCTTATACCCCCTGCCTGGTCCTTAAAGCAGAACATTATGTCATTGCCTTTTCTGTGTATTGTAAAATGTATTATGCCGCGTTTTCCGCTGTATGCCTGTATGGCGTTGATTATAATATTGTCAAAAACCTGTACCAGCGAGTTTATCTCACCCTTTATTTCAGTATACTTGTCTGCCCTTAGGTCTACATCAAGTGTACAGTGATATTTCTTCAATTCATGCTTCATCAGTATTTCAATTCTTTTTAGCAGCTCATCTATTGTAAACCTGAATGTATCAGAGCCCTGGTACTGTATTGTCTGTCCCTTCACTGCAGCTATGATATCGGACATATAGGAGCAGTAGGGTTTCATCTTCTCAAGCCACCCTTTCATTTCCTCAGCTATTTCATGATGGTCTTTTTCCGTAATCCCTGTATCCCCTATGGATTCTTCATATTCCTTAACCAAATCCTTAAGCCCCTCAATGCCTCCAGCGATAGACATAATCGGTGTCCTCAGGTTGTGAGCGATACCCCCTATCAGCTGTCCCAGTGATGCCAGCCTTTCCTGCTCCATTATGATTGCCTGGTTTTCCTTTATTGTCTCTAAGTCCTTTTTGCTCCGGGTAATATCCTTAAAAAGTATTATGGTACCAATAAATACATCTCTTGTTATTATTGGGGTAACCTCTACTGTAAAGTACTTATCAAATTCTCCCTCAGTCAGGTTCATCTCAAAAACCACCGACTGCTCTGTCTCTCTTGCCTTATTAATATATCCCATAACAGTGTTTATGTCAATTATGGAACCGCAGCCAACCTTTAGAAGGCTTTTAAGACTGTCATTTCTTTTTATCGTAAGCAGACTGCTGAAGGTATCTATAAAGGTTTTATTGTAATCAATAACATTTAGATGCTCATTGACAACAACAAAACTGTCGGATATTCTGTCAACCACATTCTGCAGAGCAATGGGTACAACATTAAGAAATTTATACTTGAATATCGCAAATGCGAAAC
>CAYYGK010000162.1:0-6267 GCA_964471145.1 uncultured Eubacteriales bacterium
TAGTGGACTATAAATCGGATAAGGAGCAGGACACGGCATACTGGTCATACCTTGACGAGATAAAGTATGAACTTGTCATACTGGTCAATGGAATGAGCGCAAGCGCCTCTGAAATACTTGCAGGGGCTGTACAGGACAGGGAATCAGGTACACTGGTTGGTACCAATACCTTCGGGAAGGCACTTGTACAGGAACTTATACCCATACTTACCCCTGAGGCATATGAAAAGTATCGCAGTGAGCTTGGTGTTTCTGTAGTGAGTGCGTATGACCTTTACAACAGCGGTATAACACCTGCAGATGATGAAATAATAGGATGGTCAAAGATAACAACAGCTGTCTACCTCACTCCTTCCGGCAGGGTCATAGATGAGAACGGCATTGAGCCTGATGTCTATGTGCAGGACCCGGAAATGGTGAACGGTATAGATACAGTAAACATGACCAGGCTGGCCAAAAGAGCAACACCCGGCCTTTACAGCCAGGGTGAAACCGTATACAACGCTGAGCGCATACTGGCAGCAATCGGCTATGACATAGACCCGCCCGATATGCTGCTTGACAATAAGACATATGTTGCGATAAGAGATTTACAACGTGAAAACGGCCTGTATGCATATGGGGTTCTTGACCATGCAACACAGGATATTCTCAACCATAAACTTGATATACTTATTATGGAATATGACTGCCAGTATGTAAAAGCAGTTGAACTGCTGGGCGGCAATACGGATTGACATAACCTGCTGCAGGCTGTACAATATGCAGGTTGGAAACATACATATGAAAAAAAGGGGAGGAAGGGTTCATGTCTGCAAAATATGTATTTGTGACGGGAGGCGTTGTTTCAGGCCTGGGGAAAGGCATTACGGCGGCCTCACTTGGGAGACTTCTCAAGGCAAGAGGCCTTCATGTAACCATTCAAAAGTTTGATCCGTACATAAATGTCGATCCAGGGACTATGAGTCCCTACCAGCATGGAGAGGTATTTGTAACTGACGACGGGGCTGAAACCGATCTTGATCTGGGGCATTATGAAAGGTTCGTAGACGAGAACCTGAGCAAGAACAGCAATGTAACCACAGGAAAGGTTTACTGGTCAATCATAAACAAGGAAAGAAAGGGAGATTTCCTGGGGGCTACTGTACAGGTAATACCACATGTGACCAATGAGATAAAACAGCGTATTTACAGGGTGGGCAAATCCAACCATACGGATGTAGTTATAACAGAAATAGGGGGCACTGTTGGAGATATTGAAAGCCTTCCTTTTCTTGAGGCTATAAGGCAGGTAACCACAGATATGGGGCGCCAGAATGTGATGTACATACATGTGACGCTTGTGCCGTATCTAAGCAAGTCCGGGGAGCTTAAGACAAAACCCACTCAGCACAGCGTAAAGGAATTAAGAAGCATCGGTATACAGCCTGATGTCATTGTATGTCGGACCCAAAGAGAGATATCATCCGATTTAAAGGATAAAATAAGCCTTTTCTGCAACATTCCGAGCAGTTCGGTTATCCAGAATATGGATGCTGAGATACTCTATGAGGTGCCATTGAAACTTGAGAAAGAGGGGCTGGCAGACATCGTCTGTGAAAGGCTTGGCATAAAGGCCGGGCAGCCGGATCTTGAGGAATGGGAAAACATGGTGAAAAGCCACAGGAGTCTTAACCGCTCTGTCAGCATTGCACTTGTCGGAAAATATGTTGAGCTGCATGATGCATATATGAGTGTGGTAGAGGCACTCAAGCACGGTGGCCTGGCAAACGGAGCTGATGTGAGTATAGAATGGGTTAATTCTGAACATGTTAATGAAAAGGATTATGAGAAAAAATTAAAAAAGGCCGATGGCATACTGATTCCTGGAGGATTTGGGGACAGGGGAATTGAGGGTAAGGTGCTAGCAGCACAGTACGCCAGGGAGAACACAGTGCCGTTTTTTGGTATATGCCTGGGTATGCAGATGGCGGTGGTGGAGTTTGCCAGAAATGTTGCAGGACTTGAAGCGGCAAACAGTTCTGAGTTTGATGCGGATACTCCCCATCCGGTAATCGACCTTATGCCTGAGCAGCGTGAGATAGATGAAAAGGGAGGTACAATGAGGCTTGGCATATATCCTTGCAAACTGAACCCTGGCAGCAGGACTGCAGCAATCTACAATGAGCCGCTGATATATGAAAGACACCGGCACCGCTATGAGTTTAACAATGAATACAGGAAGGTGCTTAAAACCAGGGGAATGAGCCTTTCGGGGCTTTCTCCAAGTGAAAGGCTGGTCGAAATAATGGAAATTCCGGACCATCCGTGGTTCATAGGTGTACAGTTCCATCCTGAGTTTAAATCCAGACCGAACAGAGCACATCCGCTTTTTAAGGATTTTATCAGGGCTTCGCTTGAAAGACGGGAAATGAAATAAGCAAAAAGCATAAAAATCCCCCGTAATGCCAATACTTTAACAGTAAACAAAAATTATCTGGGGGAATTTTTATGAAGAGATATCTCCTGAACAAAATAAGGAAAACACTGGCCTCACTGAGGTCACCAGGCAGAAGGATTTCACTTTATGCCGTAACAGCGGCTGCAATTGTCATTGCAGCTTCTATGGTGTGTGTAAAGCTGGCAGCATATTCACAGGATGTTAACTCAGGCCTTTCAAGTCATCTGGTCAGACTGCATGTAGTAGCAAACAGCGACTCTTTTGAAGACCAGGAATTAAAAAGGAAGGTAAGGGACACTGTTCTTGAATATATGGAAGGCATACTTGAAGATGCCCGGGATATCGATGAGACAAACAGGCTGCTCGCTAAAAGTATTAAAGGTATAGAAGCGATGGCTCAGGAGCAGCTCAGGGTTTCAGGAAAGGATTATGGAGTCAAGGCGGTGCTGGGGAAGTTTGCTTTTCCCACCAAGAGATATGGCGACGTGGCACTGCCGGCAGGATACTACAAAGCTCTCAGGATTGTCCTTGGAAAGGGAGAGGGTGCTAACTGGTGGTGTGTGCTGTTTCCACCTCTTTGCTTTGTGGATGCAAGCCATGGAACCGTTCCTGAATCTGTAAAGGAAGACCTTAGGGAAGCACTGACGAATGAAGAATACAATATAGTGGTTTCTGCTGATGATAATGGGCAGATACCTGTAAGAGTAAGATTCAAGATTGTGGAATTCTTTCAGGAGCCTCAAAAAGGTTTTGGAAGCATATTCAGAAATTTATTCGGCTTAAGATAAAGAAGGCAACTGCCGCTGCACAGCGGCAGTTACTTACTACTTTCACATTAAAATTTAATAAGACAGCCAAAAATATTTGGAGTGTATTCTTGACGTGTTAATATGTGTCTAGTATAATGAACGAAACATATCGGCGGCTGGTTTGTGCGGTCTGCCGTGCTGAGTTCATTTCTATGAAAGGGGAGAGTACATTGGACCTTAATTCTGTCAGGGAAGGACTTACATTCGATGATGTGCTGCTGGTACCGGGAAAGGCAAAGCTTTTGCCTGGAGAGATTGATATTACAACCTGGCTTACAAACAGTATAAAACTGAACATACCACTTATGAGTGCCGCCATGGATACTGTAACCGAATCAAGGCTTGCCATTGCCGTAGCCAGAGAAGGCGGCATTGGTATAATTCACAAGAATATGCCGATAAAGCAGCAGGCAACGGAAGTTGACAAGGTTAAAAGGTCTGAGCACGGGGTAATAGTGGACCCCTTTTATTTATCTCCAGGACATCTTGTATATGATGCGATGAAGCTGATGGAAAAATACAGGATCTCAGGAGTGCCCATTACAGAAAAAGGAAAGCTTGTCGGGATAATAACAAACAGGGATCTGAGGTTTGAAACCGATTATGACAAGAAGATAGATGATGCAATGACAAAGAAAAACCTGATAACAGCCCCGGAAGGCACCACGCTCAAAGAGGCGCAGGAAATACTCAGGCAGCATAAGATAGAGAAACTGCCCATAGTGGACAAAGAGGGTTTTCTAAAGGGATTAATAACAATAAAGGACATTGAAAAGGCAATACAGTATCCCCATTCGGCCAAGGATTCCAACGGAAGACTGCTTGCAGGAGCAGCTATCGGCGTGACTACTGATATGCTTGACAGGGTAAAGGCACTGGTGGAATCGAAAGTGGATGTTGTAGTGCTGGATTCTGCCCACGGTCATTCAGTCAATGTGCTCAGGGGTGTTGAAAAGGTCAAGAATGAATACCCTGATTTACAGGTCATTGCAGGTAATGTGGCTACTGCAAAGGGCACGCATGACCTTATTAAAGCGGGTGCTGATGCGGTAAAAGTAGGAATAGGGCCTGGTTCTATATGTACAACCAGAGTAATTGCGGGTATAGGTGTACCACAAATAACTGCAATATATGATTGTGCAAATGAAGCCGACAAACGTGGCAAGCCTGTTATTGCAGACGGAGGTGTTAAGTATTCCGGTGACATACCAAAGGCTATAGCAGCAGGTGCCAATGTTGTTATGATTGGAAACCTTTTTGCAGGTACGGAGGAAAGTCCTGGTGAGTCTGAGATATATCAGGGAAGAAGGTTTAAGGTCTACCGTGGGATGGGTTCGCTGGGTGCAATGCAAAAAGGAAGCAGGGACAGGTATTTTCAAGAAGAAGGTGACAAGCTTGTACCGGAAGGGGTAGAGGGGCGGGTACCTTACAAGGGTCCCTTATCTGATACGGTATTCCAGCTTATAGAGGGGTTGAAACATGGTATGGGGTATTGTGGTGTCGGGAGTATTGAAGAGCTAAAAAAAGAGTCTGAATTCATACGCATAACAGGAGCAGGTTTAAGAGAGAGCCATCCTCATGATATATCCATAACAAAAGAGGCTCCAAACTACAGTTTTAATCAGTAAGGTTTAAATTATAATATAGCTTCTATCAGTACGGGCCAAAAAAATCATCAAAATAAACACGACGGGACATTATCATATGTGGAACAGAAAAAAAAAGAGAAGGCACAGTTTCTTGACAACAAAAATATTGTATTCTATAATAAATAGACCGAACAGCGGGGTTAGCGCAAATACCAACATTATTTGTATGAAAGGGAGAGGCATCTATGGGAGGAAAGGAAGTTATATTAACTTATGAGGGGTTGAAAAACCTTGAAAAAGAGCTCGAAACATTAAAAAGTGTGAAGCGTAGAGAAGTTGCGGAAAAGATAAGGCAGGCTCTTTCATTTGGAGACATAAGTGAGAACTCCGAGTACGATGAAGCAAAAAATGAACAGGCATATATTGAAAGCAGAATAGTAAAAATTGAGAAATTGCTTAAGAATGCTACAGTTATTGATGAAGATGAAGTGAGTACGGAGAGCGTGGGTCTCGGGTGCAGGGTTGCACTGCTGGACCTTGAACTTGACGAGAAAGTTGAGTATACTATCGTGGGATCTACAGAAGCTGACCCTGGAAAAGCAAGGATATCCAACGAATCACCTGTAGGCAAGGCGCTGATGGGCAGTAAAAGCGGAGATACCATAGAAGTGCAGGTTCCTGATGGTATTATAAGTTTTAAGGTTTTGGATATTACAAAATAGTTATTGCATATAAAGCCTGATAGCTTGTAAAAAAGGCTTCTATTTAATATAATAGTGCACGGACAATACATTATGAGTATTGCAAAATAACAGTTTGTAACGATGCAAACTGTTATTTTAAAGAGTATGGAAATGTACTGTATCAAAGGAGAGAATTTTATGCCGGATAAAAACGGAGATAAAACTCAGGACTTAAGTGAAATACTCAAGGTAAGAAGAAAAAAGCTCAAAGACTTGAGAGAGCAGGGTAAAGACCCTTTTAGTGCAGTTACCTATGACATTGATAACACCTCTTTAGAAATAATTGAAGGCTTTGACAGGCTGGAAGGCAGCAGGTTATCTATTGCCGGCAGAATAATGTCTATAAGGGATATGGGGAAAGCATGTTTTTGCGATATTCAGGACAGGGACGGGAGAATTCAGCTTTTTATCAAGGTCAATGCTGTGGGTGAGGACAAATATGATGAATTTAAAAGATATGACATAGGAGATATCATAGGTGTCAAGGGTGAGGTTTTCAGAACACGCAGGGGTGAAATATCGGTTAAGGCCGATACCATTGAACTGCTTGCAAAATCACTTCATCCGCTGCCCGAAAAATGGCATGGTCTAAAAGACGTAGACCTCAGGTACCGGCAGAGATATCTGGACCTGATAGTCAACCCGGAGGTAAGGGAAACATTTGTTAAAAGGAGCATGATAATAAG
>CAYYGK010000163.1:0-6247 GCA_964471145.1 uncultured Eubacteriales bacterium
TTGGCAACATGGGAAGAGGGATTTGTGAGAATATTATTAAAAATGGCTATTCAACAACTGTATATGACATAAACTGTACTGCGCTTGTATTTTAAGAGTAAGGCCCATTTGGCTTCATCAAGCATTGAAGTTTTTAAAAAAGTGATGTCATTTTTCTTTCGCTGCCAAATTACGACATAATTGAAACTGTTGTTGAAGAGTTTATAGACATTGGTGTTAAAGGCAAGACAGTTGTTGATACATAAACAAGTTATCCTGAATCCACAAAAATGATCTATGCAAAATTTAAAGAAAACAAAGGCATATTTATTGATGCACCACTTTTGGGAGGACCTGCCGATACTGCTGCCGGTTCAGCACCTTGTATGGTATCGGGGAACAAAGAAGATGTCGATAGTGTGATGAATACTTTGACCTGTTATGCGACACCCATCAATTATATGGGAACCATTGGAAGTGCACATACTGTAAAGTTTGCCATGAATTTTACTTTGGGAATGCTAAAGTTTTCTCTCTCCATTGATTAACGAATTTAGCGTGAATATTGACATATACTTGACCCGTTCCACGTATTGTCGAAACATATTACAAAAAAAACAAAGCTGAATCCATTTTATAAAGTGAGATAGAGTATTATGATAGAGACCAATTTGAAATATTAATAATTCAATGCAATATCCAATTAGATTTAATCTCTACAGTTAAATTGGGAGACAGAATGGAAATGCCGTATGAGAAGGAGATGAAAAATGACAAACAGAGAAAATGTATTAAGAGCTTTAAGAAGAGATAATCCTGAAAGAGTACCTTTTGAGTTTGTACTATGTCCTTCGCATATTGACGAATTTAAAAAAAGAACTGGTAAAGAAAACTACCTTGAGTATTATAATTTCCCAATAAGATATGTTGAGTTGAATCAAACAAGAAAAAAAACTGACTTCACCGTATATTATGATATGTTACCATCCAATGCCAGGACTTTGGATTGGAATCCAGAATGGGGTGTAATGGGGGTAGCAGGTTCCAAGGCGCATTACCAGAAAATGCTACATCCAATGGCTCATTTCGAAACCATAGAAGAAATTAACAGTTATCCATATCCTGATTTTAACAAAAGCTATAGATGGGAAGGTCTTCCTGAAAAAGTAAACAAGATTAAGGATAACGATTTAATTGCAGTAGCATTCATGCAGATGACCATTTTTGAAATTGCCTGGTATCTAAGAGGTATGGATAATCTTATGATTGACATGATGGTGAATAAGGATTTAGTAGAGTCTTTGCTTGACAGAATTACTGAAATTCGTGTGGAAATGGCTAGAAAATATGCATATTCAGGTGTTGATATACTTATGCTTGGAGATGATGTATCAACTCAATTGGATATGATGATTAACCCGGAACTATGGAGTAAAATGTTAAAACCGCGTATGGAAGAGATTATTAACTCAGCTAAGCATGAAAAGCCGGATATTCTTGTATTTTATCATGGAGATGGTAATCTTAAAAAAATCATTCCTGACTTGATAGACATTGGTGTTGATGTTTTGAACCCTGTCCAGCCTGAGTGCATGGATCCCATAGAACTCAAGAGATTATATGGTAACAATCTTTCCTTTTGGGGGACATTGGGTACCCAAAGTACACTACCTTTTGGTACTCCTAAAGAAATTGAAGAAACCTGCAGGCATATAATAGAGAATGTAGGAATTAATGGTGGATTACTTATGGCGCCTACACATGTGATAGAACCGGATGTACCATGGGAAAATGTTAAAGCGTTTATAAATGCTGTAAAAAAATATGGAATGTATTGATGTAGACTAATGGAAAGGAAGCAGAGTAAAAGGATTCTAAAAACAAGGGAGGATGAGTTTATTGAGAAGGATTTATGTTGTAGTATGTTTATTGGTGATGTTCACAATATTGTCATGCGTAATATTTATCGGTAGTGGATCTGGAACAGTATTTAGCAGCAGTCAGTTCAGGGATGATTTTAACTCATTAAGCCTTGATCTGAATGAAGACGGTTCGGAAAACTGGGTAGCACGGTGGGTAGAGTGGGAAGCTCAGCATCTGCCAAGCAATGGAGACAGATATTATAAGGCATGGGACAGTTTGTCTTATGGCTCAGGACCAATTGTTGCACAACATCTTGCAGATAATGGATATGGTAATGGTCCTTATCTTCATGAAGTAAGCGGTGGAACACTGAAATTGCGTGCCTATCCTATATCAGGTGATTTAAAAACAAGCATTGAGGATTATGTTATGGATCAGTATGGCACAGAAGAAGAGGATTTTCCATGGGTAACTGGTATGATATCCACTGAAAAATCGTTTACCATCAACGAAGGCTATTTTGAAATACGTTATAGGAATAAAACAATGGATAAGGGTTCTCATATTGCTGTATGGCTTCTTGATGTAAACGGTGACTGGCCGCCAGAAATTGATATATTTGAGACTTTGCGAGAAGACTCCGGTGGTGCAGAAACATTCTTTTCTTATAATTCTCATGGAACAACATATGACCCAACCTATTTTGCAGGAGAATACTGGAGTGGTATGAATTTTGAATGGCTTACCCCAAAAGAATTTGAAGCCTGGCAGACTTTTAGATTTGAATGGACACCAGATGAGCTAATTTACATAAGAAATGGGAATATTGTGAGAAAAGAACCCAATTATTTAGCTTCTCGTGAAATGTACTTTTGTGTTTCAATGGAGGGAGGTGCAAGCTGGTCAGGTAATCCAGACAGTACTACCACATGGCCGCAAGAAGCTGAGATAGACTATGTAGATATAGGAACTATTACTGCTACACCTACCCCTCTGCCGACGCCTCCTGCTCAGAATGATGATTTCGATAGCACTTCATTGAACACTAAATGGAGTTGGATCAGGGAAGACAATACCAAATGGAATATTACTGATAAACTGGGATACATTATGATAGAGTCTCAGTCAGGAGACATCTATCAAAGTACTAATAATGCAAAGAATATTTTACTTCAAACTGCTCCGTCAGCAGATTGGTCAATTGTAACAAAACTCAAAGGTAAGCCGTTGTCCAACTATGCACAAGGAGGCTTAATAGTCTATCAGGACGATGATAACTATGTTAAAATGGTAAGAGAATATAACGGAGCAAATCTATTTGAATTTTCGAAAGAAGATTCAGGAACAGCTACTATTGGAACAAATTCCGATAGTCTTGATTCCGATATTTCCTATTTAAAAATTGAAAAAAATGGTACGAACTACACAGGTTATTATTCGGATGATGGTGGTGACACATATTATCAAGTTGGAACAACGCAGTCAATATCCTTAAGCAATATAAAAATTGGGTTGATTTCGTTTGGAGGTACAGGGTTTAAATCATATTTTGATTATTTAAATGTGATAGAAAGTGGCAATAGTACGTCAACTCCTACGCCTACACCTACGCCTACACCTACACCTACGTCAACGCCCACTTCTGCACCTACGTCAACTCCTACGTTTGTGCCTGTAAATATTATAGGGAATCCAGGATTCGAAACAGGAGATTTAACAGACTGGTCAGACTGGGGTATATCGGTAGAAACCGGTCATGCAAATTCAGGTACGTATTCATGCAAAGTTACAACAAATTACAGTGGAGGCGGACAATACTTCTATTCAGGAGACTTTAGTATAGGAGAGGAATATGAGATTAGTGCATATGGTAAATTTGATAATTCCTCAAGTAATTCTGTAAAAGTAGGAGTTGATTGTTTGGATGCTTCCGGAGAGAATATATTGGGAGGCGGACATGTAACATTTACTAATAATACATTATATATACAAAAAAGTACACAATTTATAATACCAGTAAATACTGCAATACTCAAAGTAGCTATATGGAAGGAATCAGGTTCCAGTACTTTTTATGCAGATGATCTTGTATTATTTGAGAAAGGCAGTGCCTCCACATCTACTCCCGAGCCCACGGAAACGCCTACCCCAACACCAGGGCCCACAGCAACGGCTACCCCAACGCCCGGAGGCACGCTGTATTTTACTGCAACTGAAGATGCATATACTGAAGGCGGTACGGGCTACAACAATACACTGTTAAAAGTGCAGCGGACATCATCAGAAAGAATATCCTACCTTAAGTTTTCGGTAAACGGATTATCCGGCACGGTTGATTCCACAAAACTCAGACTGACTTGTACAGGCGATGCAGGACAGCCCTACCTCAGGGTGTATGACGGATTGTCCAACGACTGGTCAGAGAGTACCATTGATGGGACTAACGCTCCTGCTGCCGGAACATTGAGAGGGTCATACGATTCGAGCATATCAATTGGGCAGGCGGTAGCTATAGACTTGAGTAATTATATTACAACCGACGGGACATATACAATAATAGTGAAAGGCGTTAACGGGACCAACGATGCATGGTTTAATTCATCCGAAGCATCATCCGGCAAACCGGAGCTTGAGATAACTACTTCTGGTACGCAACAGACACCAACTCCGACTCCTACACCGGCACCAACGGCAACACCTACATCTGAGCCCACGGCAACGCCTACGAATGATGATGAATTTAATAGTGATACCTTGGATTCCAGATGGAGCTGGGTCAGGGAGGACAATACTAAATGGAGTCTTACTGACAATTCGGGATACATTAGGATAGAGTCTCAGTCAGGAGATATATATGAAAGTACAAACAATGCAAAGAATATTTTGCTTCAAACAGCTCCGTCTGGAGATTGGTCAATTGTAACAAAGCTTGAAGGTAAGCCATCATCCAACTACGTTCAGGCTGGTTTGATAGTCTATGAGGATGATGATAATTATGTAAAAATGGTGAGAGAGTATGGATGGGGTAATATATTTGAATTTTTAAAAGAAGATTCATCAACATCCAGTAAGACATCAGTGTCTGATAATATTAGTTCTGATGTTTCCTATTTAAAGATTGTAAAAAGCGGAAATAACTATACTGGATATTATTCAGAGAATGGTACGTCATATACCCAGGTAGGAACAACTCAGTCAATATCCTTAAGCAATATGAAAATTGGACTGATTTCGTTTGCAGGAACAGGATTAAATGCAGACTTTGATTATTTCCATGTCTTATTTTAAAAATTGGTTTGTTGTAACAGTTTTATATCATAATAGCAAGCAGGCAGCAGCATTATTTTTCTAAGCTGCCTGCTTTTTTTACTTAAGAATAAGAAACAAAAAGCAAGTTGAGTACAAAACTAACCAAATCCAGTACATTCTTTTTTTATTGGCTAACAGTGTATACTTATACAAAAGGTTATGGTTTATATTCCAGGGTTTATATATGACTGACGGTATTAATTAATAAACGGAGTTGTTGTAATAACATGAGTAAAATAGAAAAAAACATAAGTAACAACTTAATCTCTTACCAGAGCAATAAAACTCTTTTTAGTAAAATTTTAGACTACAAGTATATATACTTATTACTGTTACCGGGTTTGGCGTTCTTTATTATATTTTCTTATGGGCCATTATATGGTGCACAACTTGCATTTAAAGATTTCAGCATTTCAAAGGGGATTTGGGGAAGTAATTGGGTAGGCACTGAAAAAATTGAGATGCTTATTACTTCCGTAGGCTTTTTGAATGCATTTAAAAATACATTAATCATATCAGTATTAAAGATCACGTTTGGTTTTCCAGTACCTATTATTCTGGCAGTATTTATTAACGAATTGAAATACTATAAATACAAACGCGGGGTACAGACTATACTAACATTTCCACATTTTTTATCCTGGGTCGTAATTTCAGGACTCATGTTCAATCTGTTAAGTAGCGATGGAGCCATTAACAGCATTATTTATGAATTGCAACAGACAAGGATGGGTTTTTTGACTAATCCAAATACATTCAGAGGTCTGATAGTATTTACAGACATATGGAAATCCAGTGGCTGGGGATGCATTATGTATTTAGCAGCAATATCAGGAATAGACCCAATATTATACGAAAGCTCTATTATAGATGGCGCAAATAGATGGCATAAGATAAGACACATCACCTTGCCTGGTATAAGTAATATGGCTGGAGTGTTGTTTATACTTGCTTTGGGGAATATGATGAATGCTAATTTTGACCAGGTGTTCAACCTTTATAATGAAGCTGTTTATTCAACAGCAGATATAATAGATACTTACATATATAGAATCACTTTTTTAACTAGGCCTGACTATGGTTTCAGTACAGCAGT
>CAYYGK010000164.1:0-1763 GCA_964471145.1 uncultured Eubacteriales bacterium
CTGAGATTTTTTACTATTGAGCTTTTCAAGCCTTTTGTTAAGCTGTTCCCTTTCCTTATTGTAATCATCTGAAAAGTCAATAAAATCATGTTCAGTTACAACACTCTTTAGCTTATCCTCATATAGCCTTTTAAGAGTCATTTTTATTTCTTCAAGCCTGTTTTTGATGCTCTTAATGTCATTATCTATATTGTTATGGTTCAAGCTTTTGTTACTGCTTTCAGCTAATTTAACAAGCCTTTCCTTATCAAGGGCTTTTTCAGCTATACTGCGAAGTTCAGAAAGGACATAATTATTAAGTTCTTCTTCCATAATAGAGTGCCTTGAACACAGGTTAAACCTCTTATATTTTGAACAAATACTATAGCTTACACCTTTTTGAGTGGTAGTAAAGGTCATACGCTCCCCACAATCACCACAGTAAACAAGTCCGCTTAAAAGGTGCTTTCTTCTGCCCCCGGTTTGATTAGTATTGGTCTTTTTGTTCATCATATCCTGGACCTTGTCAAAAGTACTTTGATCTACTATTGATTCATGGGTATTTTCAACAGTAATCCATGAGCTTTTGGGAACATTCTTAAGTTTTTTCACCTTGTAGCTTGTCTTGTAATACTTGTTCTGTGTCAGGTGCCCGGCATAAGTCGGATTGGAAAGAATTTTCTTTATCGTTTCATGAGTCCACAGTCCAACACTTGTCTTGTTCCTGTAGTTGCTGTTCTTTTCCTTATACTTACTCGGTGGCATGATTCCTTCATCATTCAGGATATGAGCAATTGCAGAGTAACCTGACCCCTCCAGGCACATATCAAATATTCTGTTTACCACAGGAGCTGTTTTATCATCAATAACAAGCTTGTTTTTATCTGCAAAACTTTTCCTGTACCCGTAAGGAGCAAAGGCTCCGATGAATTTACCGCTTTGTTTTTTACTGTTTATAGCTGCTCTCACTTTCCTTGAAATATCTTTTGCATACATATCATTAATCACCGACTTAAAAGGACTCATGTCATTATTACTGTTGTTTACATCAAAAGTATCAAGTCCATCATTGAATGCAATATACCTTATGTTTTTTTCAGGAAAGAACCTTTCAATGTAATAACCTGTTTCGATATAATCCCTTCCCAACCTGGACAGGTCTTTGGTTATTACCATGTTAACTCGTTTACTGTCAATATCCTTTAAAAGCTTCTTAAAACCCGGTCTTTCAAAATTAGTACCTGTAAAACCATCATCAATGTAACATTCGGTAAGATTCCAGCCATTTTCAATAACATATCTGGTCAGTAAATCTTTTTGATTGACTATACTTTCGGATTCGGAAGAATTTTCATCTTCCCTCGATACCCTCAAATACAATCCTACATTATGTATTTTACCTTTTGAATAGTTATCTTTCGAAGCATACAAAATATTTAACCCCCTTGCCAGCTCCATTTTAAAAGAAACTACCTGCTATATATAAAAAATTGCATACCAAACGCAGGTAGTTATCGATATAAAAACAAGCATTCATTTGAAGCGGGTATTTTTGATGATGTCCTCTATCAATTCCTGAAATGATTTACCTTTATCCTTGAATACTGAAGTAATTTTAATTTGTCCTTTCCTTTCCTGTGGATCAATATTTTGTTTTTTTGTTTGTTTTATCTCCGCCCCCATACGATCACCCTTTGGAACTTATCTTTATAAACTTATGCGACCCCATCACTTATTAAGCCAAAAAAACGAATTTAAAATGCAAAAGAGGCATGGGGATATTC
>CAYYGK010000164.1:1773-6138 GCA_964471145.1 uncultured Eubacteriales bacterium
CTTTAGAATACGAGGTAACTATACATAGCAGGTAGTCATCTTTTATATGTCCCAAATCTAACGTACCCTGGGGCAAGTACGGAATACACGGCACAAATAGACCAGGATCAATAGGATGGGAAGCAAGCCACGGGTGCATAAGAATGCTGAATGAGCATGTGAGAGAGCTTTATCAAATGGTTCCATACGGAACCACGGTCATTATAGTGGACGGAATATTTGGTCCTTTTGGAAGGGGATTTAAGCCCGTAAAACCCGGAGACCGGGGAGCAGATGTGTATGAGGTGCAAAGAAAGCTCAAGGAACTTGGATACTACAAAGGTTATGTTGACGGAATTTACGGTGAGGGAATGAAACAGGCGGTACACAGGTTTCAAAGGGACAATGGACTTACTGCCCAAAACACGGTAAACAGAGAGAGCCTTGAGCAGATGGGTTTTCTTGAGTTTGAGTAGACAGAGTTATTACAGATTAGAACTCTTGGTATCTGGTAAAATCCAGCAATCCCGGAACATAAACTGGATTTTTTACAAATTTCCTCTTCATAGTTATAACCTGACTATAAAGTAACATGAAAATCTGTCCCTTTATGCAGGTTTTTGTGAACAATTGAAAAACTGGCACCTTTGGTGATATAATCGTAATACCTTTTGCAAAAGACATGGAGGATTGATTTATGGGAGGCATATTTGGAGTTGTATCAAAAGAAGATTGTGTAAAGGATGTGTTTTTCGGCACCGACTACCATTCACATCTTGGGACAAGCAGGGCAGGGATGGCATTCTGGGAAGGAAACGGATTTATCAGGTCCATTCACAATATAGAAAACGCGCATTTCCGCACAAAATTTGAGGATGACCTAAATGAAATGAAGGGTAATATGGGAATCGGCTGCATTAGCGATATGGAACCACAGCCACTCACTGTGCGTTCGCATCTGGGGCATTATGCAATAGCAACGGTAGGCAGAATAAATAATATTGATGAAATTGTTAAAAGGTTTTTTAAAGAGAACAACACCCATTTTCTCGAGATGAGCCAGGGTAAGATAAACCCCACTGAGCTTGTGACATCATTAATTGATAAGGAAGATACGTTTGAGGATGGAATAAAAAAGGTACACCAAAGCATTGACGGTTCATGCACCATGCTGATACTTACACCAGGCGGGATTTATGCGGCAAGGGACAGGTTTGGAAGGACCCCCCTCATTATAGGAGAAAAGAAAGGGAGTCTTTGTGCATCAATAGAATCGTGTGCTTTTCCCAATCTGGGCTATGGTTTTAAATATGAACTGGGGCCGGGAGAGGTTGTATTCATCTCACCTGACGGGATGAAAAAGATCATACCGCCTAAAAAGGATATGAAGGTATGTGCCTTTCTATGGGTATACTATGGTTATCCTGCTTCTTCCTATGAAGGAATAAATGTGGAGGAAGTACGCTACCGCTGTGGTGCGGCACTTGCCAGGAGGGATGAGATAGAGGTTGACATGGTAGCGGGAATACCTGATTCAGGCATTGCGCATGCCATAGGTTATGCAAACGAATCAAAAATCCATTACGGTCGGCCGTTTGTCAAGTATACTCCCACATGGCCGAGGAGTTTTATGCCGCAGGACCAGGAGGTGCGAAACCTGGTTGCCCGCATGAAGCTTATACCGGTACATCAACTGATACAGAACAAGCGGATACTGTTTTGTGAGGATTCTATCGTAAGAGGCACACAGCTGAGAGAGACGGTGGAACTCCTTTACGTCAGCGGTGCAAAAGAGGTACACATCAGAGCTGCATGCCCACCTCTGGTGTACGGCTGTAAATACCTTAATTTTTCCAGGTCCCGTACTGAAATGGACCTTGCAGCAAGGAGGGCCGTGAGAGAGATTGAGGGATGTGATACCGATTTACTGGAAGAATACACAGACCCGTCAACCGAAAAACACTGCCTGATGATTGAAAGGATAAGAAAGAGACTCAATCTCACCTCCCTGAAATACCAGAATATTGATGATTTGCTGGAGGCTGTAGGGCTGTGCAGGGAGAAAATCTGTACCTACTGCTGGAACGGCAGAGGATAAGCTTCAGATGTATAGTCTTATATATAAGTGAGTATGTCACTATGCCTTAACTGCAAGTTCTTCTATATGGGAGCGGCCTGCTCTGCCAAAAGCCCTGCACTTTTCCATGCTTGATGCCAGTGCCATTATGCTGTCTGCTAATTCTTCTGTTTTACCGTATTCGACGAGAAACCCGGTTTTTTCATGGATGACAACTTTCCGGATGCTGTGAAGGTCTGTAGCTATTACCGGCCTGGAAAGAGCCATTGCTTCGAGGAGTATTCTCGGAGGCATTCCCTCCTTGCGTGAAGTAAGTACTGCAGCATCTGAAACACTAAGAAGAAGGGGAATGTCCTTCCTGAAACCTAAAAACCTTGTATTATGTTCCAAACCTTCAGATTTGACTATTGTCTTAAGCTCATCCTCAAGGGATCCGTCACCCACTACCAGGCAGATAATGTTTTTGTTCTGACTTACAACCTGCCCAAGTGCGCTGAAAAGGAATTTATGCCCTTTTGCTTCTTCAAGCCTTGCTATTACGGAAATTACAAATCTGCCTTCAAGACCTAATTGCGTTATGATGTTTCGCTTTTGGTCGTCGCTGACAGAGACAAGCCTCTTGTCATAGCTGTCCAGATCGATTTCGATCTTTGTTCCGCCTATGTCGGTATCTGCAAGCTTTTCCTTGAGCCTGGAGGCTACAGTTGACAGGTGTCTTGCTGTTTCATCAAGTTTTCTGACAGAAGTAATCTGCTGCTGGGCTGATGCAGCTATTTCTTCCCTGCTGCCCGAGATGTCTCTGCTCACTTCGGAGGTAAGGCTGATGCTCTCTTTCATAAGCGAAATGTCCCCGGCAATGCTGCCAAACATTCCTGATGTATGCTTCATTACATCCTCGCATTTGCGGACTCTTGCATCATTTTTGCTTATGGTATCAACAGCATTATCTATTCTTTCCTTAAGGCTTATAACTACCGTGCGTATGTCCTTGAGCGAGGACTGTGTGTTCTGTGCCAGTTTTCTTATCTCACCCGCAACAACGGTAAACCCCTTTCCTCCCTCACCTGCTCTGGCGGCTTCAATTGAGGCATTAAGCGCCAGCATGTTTGTGCTGTCTGCAATTTCTGATATCAGTTTAAGAATGCTTTCTATATGCGATGCAGCATCGTTTAGCTCAATTATCTGTTCCGAAGCTTTTTCCGATTCGTTGCGTATTTCCGTCATCATTGTTTCCAGCTCATTTATTTTCTGCATGCCTTCCCTGGCAAGGCGATCAACTTTTTGTGCATTCTCCGTAACCTTAGTCCATGTGCTGTTAAGCCTGTCTGTTACAGATGAAAAATCATCCAGCGCACCTGTTATATTTTCCATTGTGGTTGAAGTACTTTCTGTGCTTGATGCAAGGTACCTGCTTGTATTTAGAGTTTCGTCCGATATCCTGTCCATCTCTTCAAGAAACTCCTTGAAACTATCCATAAGGTGGTTGAATACTTCAGCAATCTGACGGGTGATGTCATCTCCGTTTGATTTTATATTTCCTGTTTTTGAAGCTTTATCAAGCGTGTTGCAGAAAGAATATATACCTCTTTGAAAGTCCTCATGGAATTTAATAGTGTTCTTAAGTTTTCTAAGCGGTTTTAAAGCCATATAAACAGCTACGGTTGAGAGTATCACTGCAGCAGCAGCAGCTGCTGCACCGGCAGCAGGTGATTCAGTTAGAATAAAGACAATACAAACAGCAGTAACAGTCAGCACTATAGTAACAGAGATTCTGGCCGTCAGCAGACGTTTAAGCTTTCCAGCAGATTCTGAGGTGAAAGTTTTTTCATTTTTCATGAAATCTCCAGCCTTTCTTTTCTATATATGAGACATTATATAGCATAATCCATGCTGTTTCAACATTTTTCCGCAAGTTCCATAATTCCCATTAAGGGATGAAAGAACGGCCGCCGTCATAAGAATATAATAAGTGAAGAGGCAGAGGGGGTGGAGCTTATTAAGAAGAGGGGATTAACATACCTTGTTATAGCAGCAGGAATATTGTTATGCCTTGGCGGATGCAAAACTGTGACTGGTCTATGCTTACATGCAGATAGTGGCACAACCCGCTGTTCTTATCGGACTGTTATGAAAAGGGACATACTCTGCATAATGGCAGGGTATCCTGGATTTGTAGAGGCGGTTGAAGCAGATGGCAACAATGTTTTTCTGGTAATGAGATCCGGAAGGCGAATAATCTATGATGACCGCAGGGAGAAATCACATGCCGAAAAACTCTCAAATCCGGACATACAGGATATGCTGGAGCA
>CAYYGK010000165.1:0-2011 GCA_964471145.1 uncultured Eubacteriales bacterium
TTTCCCTATAGCAACATATCTAGCACTTTTTTCAACAGCTTTTCTGATATCCTCTGTTATATCTATCATCTGGGTTCTTTTACCTGTCTTCACTGTTATATTGTACATAGGCACTCCCCTCGTATATAGTAATTAAAATGATTGTACATGTCAAGACCGGCCTTACTCATTTGAAGAAGTCTTTACTATATCTCTGGATTGAGCCCCATCAAAATACTATTTTTTGATAAAAATAGTATTAATATTGAGTTGATAACTAATGGCTACTTTGCTAATGTAGGTGTTTATGAAGATATGGACCAAATTCATGGTTATATTTTCAAAAATGCAATGTGAGGTTTATAGAATCAACGAGAAAACAATCATGCCCTCGCTACTTCCACTTTGAAGGGTATGGTCTTTCCCAGTTTCTTTCATAAAATAAATCGCGTCCCTTGATGCTTCTATGTTCCACATTTTTATCTGCGTTTGCATCACATGCTGACGAAACAATTTCAGCCTGTAAGACTGCATCCATCCTTTTCATGACCAATGAATATTTCCTGTCATAAGCCAGGTTTATTTGCTCATAAGGATCATTTTTCAAATCAAACAGCATAGTCACTCCATTATAGTATCTGCATAGCTTCCAACGTTTTTCAACAAGCATATAACCTCTTTGATCAAACCCAAAAATTCCTTCTTTTCTTTCTTCTCCTCCAAAAACAGGAAGAATTCTAGAATCTTTTGTTATACATTCTTCCATACCCGCAAACATCAATATGGCAGCCCGGATATCGGTCAATGATACTAAACTGTCACATTGTATATGCCCGGTAATATCTGGATGTTTTATAATTAATGGCACATGTATGCTGGATTCATAAAAGTGCCCCTTGCCTACAAAGTCATAGTCCCCAAGGTAGTCACCATGATCTGAAGAGAAAATAATGACTGTATTATTGTAAAGCCCTTTCTTTTTAAGTGAATCAATAATTGCACCTATACCATTGTCTACATGGCTTACTGTAGCACAATAATGGGCTCTGATTTTTTTCTTTTGCTGCTCAGTGAATTCCGAATAATCTACACCATTCCATTTTCCTAGATTTGCTTCTATTTCATCATCTCTGAAACTGTTGCTTTCTTCTGTAGCAGGAATACTATCCGGCATTTTGGCTTCATCAAAAAGGTCTGCATATTCCCGGGGTGGATCGTATGGGCAATGAGGACTTAAAAATCCTACCATCAAAGCAAATGGCCCTGGCTCATCATAGTGTTCTATGTATTGGCATGCATTCCTTGCAATCCATTCATCTGCCGTATGCTCAAGTGGTATTTTATTTATAACAGCACCCTTATTTTCATAGTACCCTTCATGTTCATTGCCATGAATCTTCTTAAGCCCCATAGTCTCCAGATAATCACTGTAATCATCCTTCACAAAGATATGTCGTTTGTCTTCTGCGATTATCCTTTTATTAAAGCCTTCCATGGCATCCCATGGATAGAAATGCATTTTACCTATTGCCGTAGTTTCATAGCCCTCCATGGATAACAAAGCCGGCCACGTCTCAATCCCACATGTTTCATAATCTGGGCGAAGCCATTGGGTATTGTATATGACACCATTTCTTAACGAATTGTGACCCGTAAGAAGTGATGCCCGTGCCGGAACACAAAAAGGTGACGGTGATACGGCCCTTTTATACAATATCCCCTCACATGCCAGTTTATCAATATTGGGTGTTTTGGCAAATTCGGCCCCATAGCACCCTACAAAGTCGGCACGTAATTGATCGGGAAACAGAAATAAAATATTCTTTTTTTTCACAATATTACCTCCTGTTTTTACCTGTAAAAAATTGCGTCAGTAACACTAAGTACATATTTCAGTATCAAGCAGGGTGTAACGCTCACCCTGCTTGACAAATCAATTTATAATCCCATGTCATAACAATAAGCAAATTTTATTGGCTTTCCACATACACATTGTCAAAGTCCGTCCTGTTGCTGTATACCCCGCATCCTA
>CAYYGK010000165.1:2111-6106 GCA_964471145.1 uncultured Eubacteriales bacterium
TTGTTTACTACTGTCGAATTTGCCGTCAGTGTCCAGTTCTGCGCCTCACCGTCGTCAAAATCTTCTGTATATACGCTTGCTCCACCTTCAGGCGTAGGGCTGGGGGTAGGTGTTGGTGTCGGGGTGAACTCCGGTGTGGGGGTGGGAGTATTATCACCTGGAGGTGCAGGTAATGGGGGATAACTGTCTGTTACTTCATACGCTACAGGTTCAGGCGGGGGCCACAAAGCAGAAGGATATGTTGTCCCTCCTCCCACAGAATCAGGCCCATTGTTGCTTACTACCCTGAGCTGCTGTATTAGAGCAGGCAGGTCAGATTTCATATTTTCAACAACAGTTGAGTTTATACCGGGTTCGGCATTAAAAACACGTTGATTCGACGTTCCATCCATGACATAAACACCATAGTTCTGCATTGTCCAGGCAAGCAGTTTGCCATCTTCACTGAGACCCAGGTTGTCAATATTTACACTCTTTGGTATGGCAAGAAGTGTTCCTATCTTTATTGTACCGGAATAATTCTGCCAGCCTCCATCAGCACTCATGGCCGGCCATTGGTAACATTCCTCAAAGGTTTCACCATCGTACAGGTAAGAGTGATTCATAAACATACGTACAATATGTCTCATGCTTGTCATGCCGTAATGCTGCCTCCATACACCATTTGGGTCTACTTCCCATGAACGTATCATACCTCCAAAATTGCAGCAGCCCGAAGCTGATGTCCCTGCTCTTCTGCCCGTATCCCCATTACCCATTCCTGTACCTACCACTAAATCACGTTCTGTATCATTGTAACCGCTGGACTGTCTCAAAAGACGGGCAGTAATATCATTTTTGTTAAATGATGAGTTGTAATATCCCGTGTCACCTATGTTTTTTGACCATCTCATAAATCTCCAGAACTGTGATATTGTACGTCCGTCGGTATCAATTACAGATGTAATGCCATCAATAAAGTATTGGTTAAACAGGCTTTGTATTGTTACACTTTCATTTTGGGGCCAATTAGATCTGTTTATAGGGGCATCGGCATTATTATTTATTCTTATGGTCGTCGGCAAAGAGTTATCTCCTATATGGCTACCCGGTACCAATCCATAGTTAACAGTTATTAACGGATCGCTCAGTAGTGATTGAGAAACACCCATTGTATGAACAGTATAATTAATCGTTGCTTGAGCATCATTTGCATAAACCTGTGGATTATCCGTATACTGGGCCTCTTCTGCAATTGGTCTGTTAAACGGTGAATTGCTTGAATAAGGCCAATAAAATACCACACGCTCGCCAGGATTATCAGGAATTGATGCTTTGACTGGAGTCTGACCTGCATATATGCTTACGGCTGCCAACAATATGAATACTACTAGCGCTTTGGATAAAAATATCCTGTTTTTAAACATTGTTACACCTCATCTCTTTTTTCTTAACATCTTTTCACCCAAATCCTTTTAAACAAATATTCTTGCTTTACATTAAGATGAGTCTATTGTGTATACTAACAACATTATATAGCACCTCCTTTGAATAAGAGTACATTGAAGGAGTGTTATAATGCCAGACATTAGCAGTTTGAAAATCACGTGTTCCTTTCACCTGACATAAAAGAAGGATTTGTGCTGCCAAGGACAATTCAAGTGACAGTGAGTATATCTTTTGGATGAGAAAATACTATTGCTTTCCTCAAATCCAACTTCTTATCAAATTGTATATCACACTTTTTACAAAGTAAATATGCATTTAATTTTGAAATATGCTTTGTATTGTCGGTAATGCCCCCCGCATGTGCAATATATTTTTTAGTGTGCATTTGTTTTCTACACTGTTATTTATAGCAATTTTATGGTATAATTCTTTTTGAAAACACATTATCAATGCTACCCTCTCGAATCACTAAGCTGCTTAAATAAGTTTTTTGAGGAGTTATCCATATGATTAACAAAAATCTTTTTAGTAATAGAATATTTTTTAAACACTTGTTTTCCTATATACTTATATTACTAATACCTCTTGTTGTCTTTTATACTTTTGTAAATAACAGCAATATTTCACTATTCAAAGAAGAACTTATTTCTAATTATAACGATAAACTGATGCAGTCAAGCAACATTATAGACCTTCAAATTGAAGACATGTCAAAAATTGCTTCGCAAATCAGTTTTAATCCGGATTTATCCTCGTCAATTATCAGCAAAAGTATGGTAAATGCAAAATCCGCATCTACTACGCTTAAAAGCATGATTGCACATAATGATTATATTATTGAAGCTCTTCTATACTATCACGGAAACACCCGAATTCATTCTTCCTCTGGTATTTATTCCATATGGTCATTTACCAACCAGGCTTACAGATTTAGTTCGTGGGATGAAGAAAGTATTCTCAAAGAATTGCATGCCATTAAAACCCCACATTTAAAACCTGCTGAAAATGTTGAACTTTTCAACAACAAGGTAATGCGTATCATTACTTGCATATTCCCTCTTCCTGTAGGCAGTAACAATCCTCAGGGTGTTGTTTTCTTTTTAATTGAAGAGAACGCTATAAGAAGCATTTTAAAAAATACTTTAGGGAAACAAAAAGGGACCGTTCTTCTTTTCGATAATAAAACTAATATAATAAGTTACTACGACAGCAGTGATGGGTTTTACCCAATAACTGATTTATTAAAGGATATCACCACTAAAGGCATCATTACTTCAGATATGATTGATACAAAAAGCGGAAAGGCTTACTTGACTTTTACGAATTCAAAGTTTAACTCTTTGAAGTATGCAACGATTATCCCTGCGGACTTTTTCCTCAATAAAATTAAGACTTTAAAGTTCAAATCCATAGTGGGCTTTATAATTATTATTCTTCTGGCGGGCATTGTGATCTACATTGTTATGCAAATCAACTATGTTCCCATTAAACAGCTTAAAACATTTTCGGAAAAAAAACTCGGTGAAATACTTGATGGTAAAAATGAACTTGATGCAATACAAAATGCATTTAACCTTGTATTCAACAAGGCCGATACTCTAAAATTAAAAATTCTACAAAACCAGCCTTTTTTAAGGCAAGCAGTATTAAGAAAACTTTTAAGAGGAGAATACAACGATATTTCCATGATTGAACAGGCTTTAAAAAATGTGGACCTGGATTTAGACAAGAAATTCTTTGCATCTGCTGTTCTATATGTACACACTACAGGCAGTGACAGTAATTTCCTCTATGATAGTACATTTAATCAACTAAAAAAGATTAACTACCCAGGGGTAAGTTTCTTTGTTATAGACAGCATGGATGAAAACACATTAAATTTTTTAATATTATCAGATAAACATGACAATTCAGCAATAAAATATGTTTTAATATCAATAATCAATTGGTTCAAAACCATGCTGGAAATGGACGCAACTTTTGGCGTAGGCAATTTATATGCCAATATTGTAGATGTTTCAAAGTCTTATCTGGAGGCTCTATCCGCTCTTGAACACAAACTCATTAAAGGCAGCAGCCAGGTAATATTCTTTACTGAATTGCATGCCGCTCCGTCAAACTCCGATATACTCCTTTGCAATAACCTTGAACACCTTGAACTATTGCTCCTGCAGGGGGAAACAGAAAAAGTCATGCTTTTTGTCAAGGATTTGATAAATGTAATAAAAAATGACACCATTAATGTTTCTGTAGCAAAGTTCATATGTTATGAGATAATTGACAAGGTGGTACGAGCAATCTACAAATTGGATGCGGAATTAGGGGTATTAACAAAAAACAATACGGATATTCTTTCACTCATTCAATTCAATTCAATTGATGAACTGATGGCATCACTGGAGAACATATTAGATAATCTTTCCAGCATGATGGCGGAACATAAGAAAAAATATCTGGATATACAAACCAATAAATTTATTGAGTATATTAATGAAAATTTTGCTGATTATAATTTTTCTGTTCAAAGTATGGCAGATTATTTTAATATACATGCCCCCAACATGAGC
>CAYYGK010000166.1:0-6074 GCA_964471145.1 uncultured Eubacteriales bacterium
GACATCAGAGAATGACACGCCTTTTAGGAATCGGGGGGATTGTCTTATGGAGGACCTGAAAGCGGCCTTGATGAAAGCATATGGGATAAAAGCAGGCAGGATAGAACCATACATGGACGGCTATTTGGCGGTAACACCAACCGGGGAGGTATATATAAAGAAGAATAACTTTTCACCCGAAAGACTTACATTTATCCATGGCGCTAAAAAACATCTTGCAAAAAATGGGTTTACCGGAACCGATATGTACCATACCACTTTGGACGGGCAGGCATATATGATTCTTGAAAAAGGGCTGTATACCATAACCGATAGAAGCAGCGGCAGAGAGTGCGACTTTTACAGGATGGAAGACCTTCTTGAAAGCATAGAAACGGTGGCGCAGTTGCACAAGTCTTCAAGGGGATATTTGCATCCAAACGGATGTACATGCCGGTGCAGCCTGGGAAAACTGCCAGGGGATTACAGGAAGAAGCTGCGTGAACTAAAAAAACTCAGAAATTACGCACAGATGAGGAAAACAGGTTTTGACAGGCTGTATCTGGAACATGTAGATATGTTTTGTGCTCATGGAGAAAAGGCCATAAGGAAGATAGATACAAAGTCATATTACCGGCTTGTTGAACGGGCCAGAAAGGAAAAGGGCTTCTGCCACGGCAATCTGTCTCACAGGAATATACTTTTTAAAAGGAACTCAATCCTGCTGAAGGGGTTTGAGCAGTGCAGCTATGATATTAAAGTGTGCGATATAGTGGATTTTGTAAGGCGGCGCCTTAGGAAATGCGGATGGTCTGTGCAGGACGCGGATATGCTGATTAACAGGTATTCGGAAAACTTAAGGCTTGAAAAAGATGAATTGGAGGTAATAAAAGGTATGCTGTGTTTCCCATACAGGTTTTGGAAGGTCTCAAACCGCTTTTATAATAACAGAAGGAACTGGGCATCGAAGACATATACTCCCAAGCTTAAGGAGCTGGGAAAGGATGCGGGGCAGATAGATGAATTTGTCAAAACCCTGTACAAGGTTATGTAGAGGCAAATCAAAAAAGTCCGGATATTTTTCCGGTGCCGTCTATGTCAATACGCTGGTATGAGGGAGCCTTTGGCAGGCCGGGCATGGTGAGTATATCACCTGTTCTTGCAACAATGAAACCGGCTCCTGCTGAGGGGGTCAGTTCATTTACGGTTATTGAAAATCCCGAAGGCCTGCCCAGCAGTTTTTTATCATCAGACAGTGAGTACTGTGTTTTAGCCATGCAGACGGGCATCCTGTCAAGACCCAGTTTCTCAATCATTGCAATGGATGATTCAGCTTTTCGTGAGTATTGGACACCATCTGCACCGTAAATCCTGCCTGCAATTATCTCGATTTTTTCCTTTACAGGGAGGCGGCTGTCATAAAGCGGCGAGAATTCCGAAGGAGTTTTGTCAATCAGGTCGATGATACCGGCTGCAAGTTCCACCCCTCCTTTTCCTCCCTTTGAGTAAACCTCGGAGAAGGAAGCTTTAACACCTGCACTGGAGCACTTTTCCATAAGCAGGTCAAGCTCCCGGCGTGTATCGGAGCTAAAAACATTTATGCATACAATAACCGGTACACCGAACATTCGTATGTTTTCAATGTGCTTTTCCAGATTGCAAAAACCCCTGTCCACAGCGCCGGTATCCTCAATGTCAAGTGAGTCTGCAGGTACGCCCCCATTGTATTTCAAGGCCCTTACCGTAGCAACAAGCACAGCCGCATCCGGTTTAAAGCCGGCAGACCTGCATTTTATATTAAAGAATTTTTCGGCACCCAGGTCAGCACCGAAACCGGCCTCGGTTATTACATAGTCAGCAAGTTTGAGAGCCATACCAGTGGCAGTAGTGCTGTTGCAACCATGTGCGATGTTTGCAAACGGTCCGCCGTGCATCAGGGCAGGAGTGTTCTCAAGGGTCTGAACAAGGTTGGGTTTAATTGCATCCTTAAGCAGAAGCGCTATTGCACCTTCAGCTTTAAGGTCAGATGCGGTTACGGGAGTTCTGTCAAAGGTATATGCGCAAATCATCCGTCCCAGTCTGTCCTTTAGCTCCTGGAGGCTGGAAGAGAGACACAGCACTGCCATAACCTCTGATGCCACAGTGATATTGAAACCATCCTCCCTGGGCATACCGTTAACTTTTCCTCCCAGTCCCACAATGATGTTTCTGAGAGCTCTGTCATTCATGTCCAGTGCTCTTTTCCATACGATCCTGCGGAGGTCTATTCCCAGATGGTTACCCTGATGCATATGATTGTCTATGGCTGCGGAAAGCAGGTTATTGGCTGCAGTCACAGCATGTATGTCACCTGTAAAGTGCAGGTTGATATCCTCCATTGGTACAACCTGAGAATAACCTCCTCCTGCCGCCCCTCCCTTCATCCCCATAACAGGGCCCAGGGAAGGTTCCCTCAGAGTTATAATAGCTTTCTTGCCCAATAGGTTGAGAGCCTGTCCCAGGCCGACGGTGGTAGTAGTTTTTCCCTCGCCTGCAGGTGTCGGGTTTACTGCGGTTACAAGGACAAGCTTACCATCAGGAGTGCCCCTTAACCTCTCGAGTATTGAAAGTGAAAGCTTGGCTTTCCACTTCCCATAAAACTCTGCTTCGTTTTCTTCAAGCCCCAGATTTGCAGCTATCTCGCTTACAGGTTTCATACTGGTATTTTGTGCAATGTCGATATCGGTTTGCATATGTGCCCTCCTGATTGTTATGTTTCAAGCCTGCTTTTACATTATATCGTTATATTCATTTTCATTTCAACCTTTTTCGCCATGACACGCAAATTCACCGTATACAGTGATAATACATACGATAATAGAGTGAATACTTCTAATACAAAGGTGGTTTTAATGGCTAAACTAAGAGTAGGAGATATAGTTGCACGCAAGTCCTACGGAATGGACATGTACTTCAAGGTTACAGGGTTTAAGACAACGGGCAGTGAAAAAGTAGTTGAGCTCAAAGGCATGAGCTACAGGGTCAAGGCGGATGCACCACTGTCTGATATTGTTCTGGTTCCTGAGGCAAGACTTAATGAATACAGGGATAAGGAAGAGAGGATTGTAAGAACAAGAAGAGAACAGATAAGGGGCGTGGGAAAAGGAGCAGGGAGAAGGGGTTTTTTAGCGATGGCCCGGGACATTCCGGAAGGAAGCTTTAAGCGCCCGGGTACGGTCCTGCATCTGGACGGGGATAGTGACTATCTTGAAAGATGCCTTCAGGAGTATGAAAAACTCAGTGTCACCGCTACGGGAAGGCATGTGCCCGAGAGCGAGCAGGCTTCAAGGATAGGGTCACTGCTTAAGCAATACCGGCCCGATATACTTGTACTGACCGGTCATGACGGTGTTTCCAAAGGGGAAGAGAACTACTCTGATATAAACAGCTACAGGAACTCAAAATACTTTATGAAGGCAGTATCCCAGGCAAGGGAATACGAACCCTCCATGGATGCACTGGTAATATTTGCAGGTGCATGTCAGTCCATGTACAGTTCCATAATAAATGCAGGGGCAAACTATGCCAGTTCCCCGCAAAGAGTAATGATCCACACCCTGGATCCTGTGATGGTAAGTGAAAAGGTTGCGTTTACGGATATAGACAGGGTTTTGTCGCCCCGTACTGTTGCAGGCAATACAATAACAGGGGCAAAAGGGATCGGAGGCCTTCAAACAAAAGGCAAATACAGGGACGGATACCCTGTTGAGCCTTATGCTGCCACCTGATTTGTGTAGCAGGAACGAATAGATGCCGGTACGTCAAATATAATTATATTCAGTTATTTAAGATAAACAGGTTTGTGAGTGACTTACAGCAGATTATAACTTGAAATCACATGCATAATGTAAATTTAACAAAAATTTAATAAATTTCAGAATGGCTATTGACATGTGTCAAAAGGGTTGTTATAATATTATACTTTTTGACACAGGTAAAAATATATGATACAATATTAACAAACTTATGATGAGGTGGTATATGTAAAATGGCTGAAAACAATGATATTTTCCAGATTAAAAGAAGCATAGAAGACTGTATCGGTGAGAGGATTCAGTTAAAGGCAAATAAAGGGAGAAAGAAATCATTCATAAGGGAAGGTGTTCTTGAGAGAACATATCCAAGCATTTTTACTGTCAAATTTGAAAATGACTACGACTTCACCAGAAGGGTTTCCTACAGTTATACCGATATCCTCACCAAGGCAGTGGAAATAGTAAGGTGCAAGGATAACAAGAGGATCCAGGCTTGCTAGGCTGAGCAGAAAACCATAGAGCAGGAGGGTGCGTTCCCCCCTGCTTTTTTTATGCTGTTTTGTAATAATTCCTGAACCCCTTCAATATATATTATTATGGAAATTAAGCGTGTTCCGGGCTGCTTTGGGAAAAACACCACCGGAATCAGCAAATAAACAGGCAAGGGGTGAGTAGTCGGTATGGCTCTTGAACTGGTCGGAGAGAATATTATGATAAGCAGGATTGCCGGGCGGGGTGAAACCAGCACGGTCCTGGAGAACAGCATCATAGTTCCGGACATGAAACCTGATATTTCAGAAGTACTGGTTGCAGATGGAGATATCTTTGTAAACAGCACTGAGGCATCCAGGGAGAAAGTTACTGTCTCCGGGGTTATGCGGTGCAAGATACTTTATGTGGATGAAGGTGAAGAAAAAGGCTTAAACAGCATTACAAGCGATTTTCCGTTTTCCCGTGAAATGAATGTGGCGGGAGCTGAGGACGGAATGGAATGCTATGGCAACTGCAGGATAGAGCATGTGGAGTATGAAATTGCAAACAGCAGAAAACTTGTCATCAAGGCATTTGTTAACTTATCGTGCAGGGCGAGGCAGGAGAAAGCCTTCACGGCGGTTAATGACATAAAAGGGGATAATGACATACAGATACTTCGCAGTGAGCACCGGGTGAAAAGGTACGTAGGCTTTGAGCGTGAAACTGCAGTTGTAAGTCAGTCGCTTGAGGTGCCTTCCGCTAATCCGGCCGTAAAAGAACTGCTCAGAACCGATGTCCGGATAGGAGAACTGAGCACGGAAACCTCAGAAAACAGGATTGTTGCAAAGGGGGACATTCACATATCCACCCTTTATAAGACGGATGACCTGGAGGATATGATCCAGCAGGTTGAACACGAGGTTCCCTTTACGCAGTTTGTTGACTTGGAGGGTGCTGACGAAAATTCTGTCTGTGAGACAGGGATCAGGATTCTTGATGAAAGGTGCAGTGTTGAAGAGGACATTGACGGGGAGATGAGGATCCTTGAAGCAGAGGTTGAACTTGAAGTCACAGCTGCTGTTTATGCGGATTACAGGGTGGAAGTTATCACTGATGCATACAGTCCGGTTAGGGCATTCAGGCTGGAAAGCGAAGAGATAAGCGCCCAGGGGTTTAGAGGAAGCAAATCGCAGAAGGTGCCCATAAGGGAAACAGTACCTGTCAGAGGAGATAATCCTGAAATTTCACAGGTATGCAGTGTAAATGCCAGGCCTGCGATATCCGGTTATACTGTCGGTGACGGTAAAGTTAAAATTGAAGGAGTGCTGGAATGCGGAGTACTTTATATACCTGAAGGAGAAAAGCCCATTCATGGCAGTACGTATGAGATACCGTTCAGGCAGGAAATCGCCGTTGAGGGCCTGCAGGATGGGGATGATTGTGACATTGATTTAAGGGTTGAGCATATAAATTACAGCATACTTTCACCGGGTGAACTGGAAATACGGGTTACGATGAATATAGATACTATAACATCAAGGGCAGGCAGGTTCAATGTCATAAAATCTGTTGAAGAAACTAACGAAACAGATACTGCCAAGAAACCAAGCATACTTATATATTTTGCAAAAAGGAATGACTCATTATGGAATATTGCTAAAAAATACTGCACAACAATACCGCAGATAATGGAAGCAAACAATATGGACGAGGAAAGAGAACCCCTGCCGGGGCAGCAGATAATAGTTCCATGAGAGTGAAACTCTTAAGGAACAGGTTACTGTATAACCGCCGAGTAAATTCGGCGGCTCTTTTTTTGCATTATTG
>CAYYGK010000167.1:0-6068 GCA_964471145.1 uncultured Eubacteriales bacterium
TTTCCGGGTCAATAAGCCCTTCCTTATACCATTTGGCTAAATTCACCATGGCAGTTTTAAATTCAGGCATATAGCGGCCGTGATATACTTTTCCATCATCTCCTGCATACCATCCGTCATCAGCACCAAAAAGCTCCATAAGTCCATTCAGTCGCTCGCCTCTTTGGAAGAATGGTATTTCGTCCTGTTCACCATTTTTGTTTGGATCATTTTCCCGGAATGCCTTCAGTACAGCATAATATTCATCCACTGTTTCAGGAACATCAAGATTCAGATTTTCAAGCCAGTCAAACCTCATAAAATGAATGGTTGAAACATCTCCCTCTATATATGTGCCTACATAGTATCTCTTACCATCTATAAGGCTTTGCTTGTTGTGGTCTGGATATTCTTCATAATGGTTCTTCAGGTTTGGAGCATGTTGCTCTATAAGGTCATCAAGCTGTGCATATACTCCTTCTCCTGCATATTTTATGAAATTATCCCTCCAGATACAAATAAGATCAGGATAATCCCCTGAAGCAATCATAAGATTGAATGCTTCCTTACTGTCAGATGCTGATTCGGGAGCAGTTCCCTTAAGTGTCACATTGGTAAGCTCTGCTGCTTTCAGTATTACAGGCATATCATTATCAAACGCTTTACCTCTGTCAACCATGTGTATAGTGAGTTCAACAGGCTCCTCACTAACCCAGTAATCCTTTTCTTGAGCGCTTCCCTCTTTTGTTGTCTGCTGGTTGTCTGATTTTGTTGTGGATCCCGTAGTTGTGCCTTCCTCATCACTACTGTCCCTACTGTCACATGCTGCAAATGAAAGCAGCATCATTACAGCCATTAAAAACACCAGTACTCTTTTAAACATCCTTAAATACCTCCTTATTAATATGTTTTTTTATATTACCAGCAAGAACTGTAAGATTAACGTATAGCCATACGCTATGTCAGCCCTTGACTGATCCTATCATAATACCCTTAATAAAAAATTTCTGTATGTATGGATAGACCGCCAATATTGGTAATACTGAAACAGCAATCGTAGCATAAATCAATGTCTCCTTTACAACAGTTCCATAATCTGAATTAGAATAGGAAGTTTCATCAGGATTATTCATCACTATAAGCTTTTTCAGCAGCACCTGAAGCGGCACCTTGTCATTTTCCTGCAGCATGACCATTGCCCAGAAGAATGCATTCCATTTTGCAACTGCATAATAAAGTGATAATGTTGCAATTGCTGGAATAGAAAGGGGTATATATATTCTGAATAATATAGTAAAATGATTAGCCCCGTCCATTGCTGCCGATTCTTCCATAGAGTCGGGTATGGATTCAAAAAAAGTTCTCATTATTATAACATAAAAGGCATGGCACGCAAAGGTAATTATATATCCTATTCTGGAATTTGTAAGCCCTAGATCCCTGACGTTCAGAAAAAACGGTATCATCCCTGGATTAAACCATAAAGTAATCATAACCATAAGACTGATTGCTCTTCTTCCGACAAGTCTTCTTTTTGAAAGAGGATATGCACCAAAAGCTGTTATCAATATGCTTAAAGCTGTACCCGCTACTGTATAAAATACTGTATTTCCATAGGCTACCCAGACATTTTTGTCAGCAAAAATTTCATTGTATGCATCCAAATGAAATCCTGTAGGGAAAAACATGACCTTTCCGGCTAGCACATCCTGAGGTAGACTTATTGAAGCTGACATTACATATATGAATGGGTATATTGCCGCCAATGCAAATAGTCCAAGAAATAAACTGTTAAATACCCCGAATACTTTTTCACCATTAGTCCTTTCCATAATTGTCACCTACCATAAAGAATGTTCTGTAAATTTTCTACTTAATGCATTTGCTCCTATAACCAGAAGCATGCCGACCAAAGAATTAAAGAATCCCGCAACTGTTGATATTTCATAATTACCTAATAATATCCCCATTCTGTAGGTATATGTGTTGATAACATCAGCCACCTCATATGTGACAGGCTGATAAATAAGAAGTATCGCCTCATATCCTATGTCAAGAAAATTCCCTATCTTGATTAAAAGGGTAATAACTATAGTCGGCAGTATTCCCGGAAGCGTAATATGCCAGGTCTGCTTGAATCTGTTAGCCCCATCTATGATTGCTGATTCATACAGCTGAATATCAATTCCAGAAAGGGCCGCAAGATATAGTACTGATGCAAATCCGGCTTCTTTCCATGACTGCATCAATATGTATATAGGTCTGAAGTATGCAGGTTTTACGAGAAAATAGATTTTCTCTCCACCCAGTCTTGATATTATGATGTTAACAATTCCGTTGGTAGGTGCCAGAAAATTTGTTACCAGTCCTGCCACTATCACAACAGATATAAAATGTGGTATATATATGAACGTTTGTGTAACTCTTTTAAAAGCCTTGTTTCGCAGTTCATTGAGCAATAAAGCAAGTATAATGGGTATTGGGAAGTAAAAGACTATTGTGTACAAACCTATCATTATGGTGTTTCGCAAAACCCTGAAAAAATACGGGTCCTGGAATAGTGTAATAAAATTGTCCAATCCAACCCACGGGCTGTCTGCAACCCCTTTCACCAGGCTGTAATCCTTAAATGCTATCTGAAGTCCGTATATGGGCCTATAACGAAAAATCAAGTAATATGCAAGAAAGGGAAGAAGCATCAGGTATAAATATCTGTCTTTAATGATTCTTTTAATAATCCATTTTTTGTACAATGGAAATAACCCCTTTTTTTGTTGATTGTGAACTGTTTGCTGTTTGATATTTAGTATAACTTACTTTAATTCTTGTTTAAATAACCACTTTTTTTAGAGTTAACATTATATTAACCGACGCCTATCAAGCTTATTTCATTTATATACAGGCTGACTTCCTGTTTGGATTCAACCTCAATTTTTATTGAGCAAATGTCACTGCCGGTATAAGGATTCTTATAGTAATGAACATAATATGTTCTTCCCCCTTGTTTTACAGGAAGAGTACTGAAGGAAATTTCCTTGAGTGCGGCAAGATTATCAACGGACCAGTCTATACTGCAGGATGAAATATTCTCTCCATAGATTACAGGCAGTTTCTTTTTTGTACCATCTTTGTATTTTAAAATATAACTGGCAAGATGGAATTTATTATTATCAATAAAATTCCCATCTTCAAAAAGATTATATTCATATTTGGCATCTACTGTATGAACCAGCTTTAAATATCTGACTTGCCCGCTGTTACTCAAATCCGGCTTTCCAATATCTCTTGTCTTGTATTCAAAAAGCTTGCTTAATGCCATATCCCTGGTTTCTTCTCTTTCACTTTCTTCACCTGTGAAATCTTTATCCCATAACATCCTGGTGCAGTATGCCAGTTCAAAAAGCACACCGTTTCTTCTCAGGGTTTGTTCTTTTAAATAACTCCAGTTTGAAATCACAACTCCTTTCACCCCGTTATCAAGACGCTGCTTCCAGTTGTTTATTTCAGAGCCCCTGAAATTGCCATACATAAATCCCAGTCCTCTTTTTTTACACTCAAGATCATAATTATTATTATCATGGTGCCAATACCAGTTACATATATATGTATCATCCGGTATAAGGTCAATAGATTTGTAGGTTGCAGGAATTACACCCAAATATTCACCATTTTGCCTGTCATAGTTTTGAAACATGGGAATCTCTGCTCCACCTTGTGGCTGCAAACCCTTTCGTCCATCCAGCAGTTTGTCTCCCCACATAATGGTTTTTACACCTTTTTGTGAAAGGTAGTCATGTATACGGATAATATCTCCTGCGTAAAGCTCTTCAGGTTTTTTGCCCCTGCACCTGTCACAAATACCAATTGAATACCATTCATCATGACCAATGTTAATATATTTGGGGTCGAATACTTCTACAACTTCGTCCAGTACGTCAAAAATAAGCTTGTATGTATCCGGGTGTGAAGGGCAGTATGTGTCCGGATATGGGTCATTTGTACGTTCACTCAGCTCAGGATGTGCGAGAAGAAGATAGTCGCTGTGACTTAAGGTGGGTACTTCTGGTATTACCTCCATATATCTGTCCCTGCAGTGTTCTATCAATTCTCTCACCTGGTCCTGGCTGATATATCCGCCATATCCATTCTCAGTGTGAATAGAATTCTTATACCATTTGTATGTCTTGTTTTGTATGTCTTTAGATTTCCCTGAATACTCAGACATTTCCCTGCTGTACTCGACCCATTTTTCGTTGATATCAGGATGTCTTTTATACTCCATGGCACCCCCGAGTTCTATCATAACTGTGTTGTATCCAAAGTAACATAACATGTCTATGTACTCCTTGAAAAAACCAATCCCATCTTCTCCAGGAAGATAAATTTTTGCGCCACGGACACTGCATACCGGGCAATCGTAAAGCAGCATGCTTTCAACATAGCCGTCTTTTGCCATGTTCTGAAGTGTAAGACTGCCATAGAGAAGTCCTCTGTCAGATAAGGAGTATACATTTATCTTTTCATTTAATACCTCTATAACATACGCCTCTTCATTTCCTTCAAAAAACACCTGACTTTTTACATTTTGCGGCATATCTTTTAAAAAGCTGATCTGACTGTAATATCGTTCATCACAGGTTTTGTTTACCAGTGATTTAACATTGTCGATTATTACAGAACTATTTGCTGTTATTACAGTATCCGGAGTTATGTATCTCCCTTCACCTAAGAGATTGATATCACAAGTCTCTTTGTATAGCATAGTATATATCCCCCATTCTTCAGGTCAGCAAAGCGGATTATTTAAATCGGCCTCATCTTCTGTTTCTGCAATATATCATTTTGATACTTTCATGTAAACAACCAGTTTTTTATGAGTACACAGTTTTTTTATACTTCCGTATAGAAAGCCCGTATCATGGATACAGGCTTTCTATAATAAAACGTTAATTTTACAGGTCTGTTAATTAAACTTCACTCCCTGGAACTCTCAGAAGGTCCAGACCCATTGGGGGTTTCGTTACCTGTTGTCAGGTAAAGTTTGTCAACTATGAGTCCATCTTCCCTTGCCCAGAAGTTCAAATCATGATATCCTGAAGATATGGATATGTTGCCTGAATTCTCCCACACATAGCTGATAGGCTGAGAAATGAAGTCTGTATATTCGTATGAGTTGTCAAGGCCGATATGGACTGAATTGTCTGAATCGTTTTCAGTCTTGTACAATACCCATACCTTATAGGTCCCGGAATTGCTAAAATTAATTTTGTATGTCAGTTCAGGACTTACACTTTCCAAAGTACTCGTATTGCTCCAGAAACCATCGTTATCAGGGGAACACTCCAGTGCACCATTTGACAAACCTGTAGTAGAAGTCCAGTTGTGGCTGCTTCTTTCAGTTCTGTAAGCATAGCTGGAATCTTCAACAGCACTTTCAGCCTCTATACAAACCACACCGTTAGATTCAATAAATGCTCCATCACCTCCGGGTGTAGGTGTCGGTGTGGGTGTCGGTGTCGGAGTAGGTGTAGGCGTTGAAGATCCACCATTGTAAACAGCCAGTATTTCATTATCTGTTAAGGCACTGTCATATATACGTACATCATCTATGATTCCATCCCACTCCTGCTGGGTCTCGTTGGGAGTATGGTGCATTGCTATTCTCAGACCTCCAGTTGATGATGCTATCGAACCTGTGCTTGTGCCGTCAGGACTTCCATCCACATACAGCTTGACATTGCTGCCGTCCCATCTGAGTGCCACATGGTACCATGTTCCTGTATTAAGTACCGTAGACGATTCAACAACACTTCCACCTATATATGTTGCAAGCACGCCATTGGAGTTGTTTCTCCTGTACAGCCACAGGTTACCATTTGTACCTGTCTGGGTGATTATTGTCTGATTATTACCTGATTCGCTGTCAAGCTTCACCCAGGCCATTGCAGTCAGGTCTGATGATGAAGGATTCAATATAAATGGTGTACTTACATAATCATCTACTCCGTCAAAATCAAGAGCTCCATTGATTTTTCCACCTGTAGTCCAGGATGCTCCATTCACTGTGCCGTCTTTATTATTACCTGACG
>CAYYGK010000168.1:0-6049 GCA_964471145.1 uncultured Eubacteriales bacterium
TTCCTCCGCCATGAAAAGAGCGTATGACGGTGTACATGCAAGTATGTTTGTTCCAAAATCCTTCATTATCTGAAGCTGCCGCTTTGTATTGCCTCCTGATATTGGTATTACCGAAGCCCCAATCCGTTCAGCTCCATAGTGGACTCCCAGTCCCCCGGTAAACAGCCCGTATCCGTATGCAACCTGTATGAATGAATTTTTGTCTGTTCCTGCGCATACAAGTGTTCTGGCCATAACTTCCGCCCATGTATCTATGTCCCTTCTTGTATAACCTACAACGGTTTGCTTTCCTGTTGTTCCGGAAGAAGCATGAAGCCTTACTATTTCGCTCATTGGAACTGCAAACATTCCATACGGATAGTTATCTCTCAAGTCCTGCTTGCAGGTAAATGGAAGCCTTGAAAGGTCCTCGACGGACTTTATATCACCGGGTTCTATACCTTTCTTCTGCATCTTTTCCCTGTAAAACGGGACATTGTGATAAACCCTTCTTACAGTATCTACAAGCCTTTCGCTCTGCACTCTGGACATTTCGTTTCTTGACATGCACTCATATGTCTGATTCCAGTACTTCACACATATAACCTCCTTTGAAAGCGTTTATATTGATGTCCCTGAATCTCTCAGGAACTTCATCCCTGACAGCTTCAAGCCAGATATCCCTGTCAATTTGGGTCAATGCTGCCAGTGCACCTATCATTACCACATTTAATACCCTGGCATTGCCGCATTTTTTTGCAATGCCTATGGCATCAAGTATCTTTACGTTCCTGCCTGAGGAGGTAAGCTTTTCAATGACGTCCACCGGATAATCGATGCTTCCCGTAATTACAGGCATCGGATCAATACGCTGGTCATTTACAAGAAGAACCCCGTCTTTTTTTAGATAATTTATCCATCTTAATGCCTCAAGCTTTTCAAAAGCCAGGATATAGTCTGCTTCCCCTTTGTCAATTATAGGAGAATAAACCTTTTGACCCATTTTTACATAGGTTATGACACTTCCACCGCGCTGAGCCATACCATGAACTTCTGATACCTTGACATCGCACCCCAGCTTCATTGCAGTATTTCCCAGTATTCTGCTTGCAAGCAATGACCCCTGTCCTCCAACTCCGGCTATCATAATCCGTGCTTCAAACATCTTCTTCACCCGCCTTTACAATGGCTTGGAACCTGCAAATCCTGGTGCAAAGCATGCATCCATTACACAGCGTTTCGTTTATATGCAATATACCGTCCCTGTTTGATATTGCAGGACATCCTATTCGCATGCACATGCCGCAATTAATGCATTTTTCAGTGTCAATCCTCAGCGGGCCCTCATATTTTACTTTTTTAAGAAGAGCACAAGGCCTCCTTGAAACAATAAGAGAGGGCTCGTCAGCCGATGTTTCCTCTGCGATTATAGATTCAAGTTCTTCTATTTCAAACGGATCCACATTCCTAACCCGCTTTATTCCAACTGATAATGCGAGTTTTTCTACATCTATACAAGGTGCAGGATCGCCTTTTATATTATATCCTGACATCGGGTTTTGCTGATGTCCTGTCATTCCTGTTATTGAATTGTCCAGTACAATTATTGTTGAATTTCCCCTGTTATATGCAATATCCACAAGTCCTGTTATTCCGGAATGAGCAAATGTCGAATCACCTACTACCCCAACCGTCTTGCTACCAAAATCTACTCCTCTTGCCTTTTCCATTCCATGAGCAACACTTACACCCGCTCCCATGCATATGCATGTATCCATAGCTTCAAGTGGAGGAAGGGCACCAAGGGTATAGCACCCTATATCACCCGTTACATTTAGCTTTAACTTCTTTAGCACATAAAACAACCCCCTATGCGGGCAACCAGGACACATAACGGGAGGTCTTACTGGAAGAGCCGACCCGTCGGCAGTCTGCTCTTCAGCTGGTAATTCATCCATGAAGCGTTCCCTTAAAAGGCCGGCACTGTACTCACCTGTCAGAGGCAGTTGGTCTTTCCCATGTACGTCTATCCCCATGCCTTTTAACTGCTCTTCAATGAATGGGTCAAGTTCTTCAATGACGTATATCCTTTTAACCTTTTCACAGAACTCTCTTATCATGTTTTCAGGCAGCGGGTGTACCATGCTTAATTTAAGAAATGAAGCGTTTTTGAACACTTCCCTGGCATACTGGTATGCAATTCCCGAAGAAATAATACCTGTATCACGATTTGCCCATTCAAACTCATTAATATTTGTCTCATCAGAATAGGACTGAATTTTCTTAATTCTCTGTTCTACCACCTCGTGCCTTTTTCTTGCCATAGCAGGAACCATTACATATTTTCTGAAATCCTTTTTATATTCCTTAAGCGGCACTTCACGCCTGTCATTTGTTTCGACAATGCTTCGTGAATGAGATATTCTTGTTGAAAGCCTTACAATAACCGGCGTGTCAAACCTCTCACTGATTTCAAACGCCAGGATGACGAAATCCTTGCATTCACTGCTGTCCGAAGGTTCAAGCATGGGTATCTTTGATGCCCTGGCATAATGCCTGCTGTCCTGTTCGTTCTGTGAACTGTGCATTCCCGGGTCATCAGCAACCACAATAACAAGGCCGCCGTTTACCCCTGTGTATGAAGAGGTAAAAAGCGGGTCGGCGGCCACATTGAGTCCTACATGTTTCATAACACATATTGCCCTTGCACCTGCTATTGAAGCGCCTATAGCAGTTTCAAGCGCAACCTTCTCATTTGGTGACCATTCTGAATAGATTTCTTCGTATTTTGCTATTGTCTCAGTTATTTCTGTACTGGGTGTACCCGGATATGCAGTTGCAACGGTGCATCCTGCTTCATATGCTCCCCTTGCTGCAGCTTCATTTCCCAACATAAGTTTTTTCAATAATTGTCCCTCCTTAAAACCATCACCTTAAATCAACTACCCTTTTGGCCTTTCCCGCAGACCTTTCAAGTGATCTGGGTTCAACAAGTCTTACCTTTGCGTCAATCTGAAGCACTACCCTGAGATTGTGCCTTATGCCTTCTTCAAGCTTCTCAAGCTCACTGAACCTCTCCAGCATGCTTCCGTCTGTCAACTCCACATGTACTTCAATATCATCCATGTATCCTTTTTTCTTAACAAGTATCTGATAATGAGGTCCTATGTGCTGCATACCTACCAGCACACTTTCTATCTGTGATGGAAAAACATTGACTCCCTTAATAATCAGCATATCATCAGTTCTTCCCACTATCTTGCTCATCCTTGTGCTTGTTCTTCCGCATGGACATTTTTCAAAATTCAGTGATGTGATGTCTTTTGTCCTGTATCTAAGCATCGGAATGCCTTCCTTTGTAAGTGTTGTAAGAACCAGCTCTCCCTCACCCGATTCAAGGGTTTCTCCTGTATCCGGGTCAATAATTTCAGGATAGAAATGGTCTTCATTTATGTGCATACCGTCCTGGTGCGTGCATTCACCAGAAACTCCGGGGCCTACTATTTCACTGAGCCCATAGTTTTCTGTTGCAAGAATACCCCACCTGTCCTGGATTTCCTTCCTCATTTCAGGTGTATGTCCCTCCCCGCCGAAAAGCCCCAGCCTGAGTTTGAGCTTATCAGTCCGTATGCCCATTTCCTCTGCAGTTTCAGAAAGATACAGGGCATAGGAAGGAGTGCCGACCAGCAGTGTAGTACCGAAATCCTGCATAAACATAAGCTGCCTTTCAGAATTTCCACTTGAAGATGGAACAACTGTTATTCCCATTCTCTCAAGCCCATAATGCAGGCCGAACCCTCCGGTAAACATTCCATAGCCGAATACTACCTGCGCTATATCATCATCTCTGCCTCCTGCTGCAGCAATAAGCCTTGCAACACATTCAGTCCAGTTTTTCATATCATTTGAAGTATATCCCACAACAACAGGTTTCCCTGTAGTTCCTGAGGATGCATGTATTCTTACGATCTTTTTAAGGGGTACGGCAAAAAGGTTGTAGGGATAGTTGTCACGCAAGTCTTCTTTGATTGTAAAGGGGATTCTTTCTATGTCATCAAGACTTCTAATGCTTTCAGGCAATACTCCTGCAGAATCAAGCCTTTTTTTGTAAAAAGGGACCTGGCTGTATGCTCTTTTGACAACACTTTTGAGTCTTTCAAGCTGAATTTTTCTTAAATCAATTCTGTTCGAACATTCAATCTCACTGTTCCATATCAATGCCTTATTTCCCCCTTGTATATATTTACATAAATTATATTGTACTGACTTTTTTATTCTACAACAAAACTACATGGATTTAAAGAGCTTTTTAGTCATCTATCACTCTAATAAACTGTCTTTCAATTGCTTTGAGCCTTTCCATAAGTATATCAAGTTCATTATCCTCCATGCCTTTTTTCAAATCATCCTTTAAAACCATACTGACCTCGTCTAACTCATCTCTTAGGTTCTCCATCATACTAAGAGCTTCCAGGTATCTGAACTCCTTCTTTCTTTGTGCAATCTTCCTGTGCCTGCTTTTTTTAGCCCCTATGCTGAAAGAATCGCCCATGGATGGTATAACTGTATTCCAACCTAATGATTCTTCTATATGATGTGAAAACTCTGCCATGGAATCCTGCTCACCATGAACAATGAAGACACTCTCTGGGGGAGTTTCAAAACCCTTAAGCCATCCTGCAAGCCCGTCCCTGTCGGCATGCCCTGAGAACCCGTCCAATATCTCTATCCTCGCATTTACTTCAATTTCCTCACCGAATATTCTAACACTATGCGCACCATCTGCTATCCTTCTTCCAAGAGTTCCTGGAGCCTGATACCCTACAAAAATAACCGAGCATTCAGGTCTCCAAAGATTGTGCTTGAGGTGATGCTTTATTCTTCCTGCTTCACACATTCCGCTTGCTGATATGATTATTGAACTCTCTTTGAGTCTGTTTAATTCAATTGATTCCTCTGCTGTTCTTGTGAATTTGAGGCCAGGAAAATCAAGTGGGTTATCACCGTTTTCAATGTATTCACGCGCCTCCCTGTCAAAGCAGTCAAGATTTCTGCGGAACACCTCTGTAGCAGAAATGGCCAGCGGACTGTCTAGGTATACAGGCATCTTCATTATGCGGTCCAGTTTCTCTGAATACTTTCCTATGTGCTTGTTGAGGTTATATATAATCTCCTGTGTCCTTCCTACTGCAAATGAGGGGATTACAACATTTCCGCCTCTTTTTACTGTATCGCAGATTATATCCATAAACCTCATCAGATTGTCTTCCTTTTCCCTGTGCAGCCTGTTACCATATGTAGATTCAACAACTATATAGTCTGCACGGCTTATAACTGATGGGTTTCTGAGTATTGGCACTCCCTTGCTGCCAAGGTCCCCTGAGAAAACAATCTTTGTTTCAGTCCCGTTTTCAGATATCCAGAGTTCAAGTATTGACGAACCCAGTATATGACCGGCATCATTGAATCTTGCCTTAAGTGCGGTACCAATTTCAATTACTCTATTGTATGCGATATTTTTGAACAGCTTTAGTGACTCAATTGCGTCTTTTACGGTATACAGAGGAGGTTCGGGTTTCCTGCCCGAACGTAATCTTTTTCTGTTTTTCCAATCAGCCTCGAATTCATGTATATGCCCTGAATCAGGAAGCATTATTTCACAAAGCTGCGCTGTTGCTTTTGTTGTGATTACCTCTCCTCTAAATCCGTCAAGAAATGCTTTGGGTATTCTACCGCTGTGGTCAATGTGTGCATGTGTAAGGAATATGCAATCAAGATCTTCCGCATTAAACGGAAAATCCTTTCTGTTTAGCAGATCCTCTTTATCATGCCCCTGAAAAAGACCGCAATCAACCAGAAATGTGTTGCTTTCAGTCTCTATATGAAAACATGAACCTGTTACAGTTTTTGCAGCACCCAGAAAAGTAATCTTCAAATAAGAACCCCCAAAGCTTTTTAATGATTATATCACAAGAGCTTTTTAAGCTCCAGTTTCACATTACGCATATTTATTCATCCGAAAACAGACCAATCAGCTCTTCCTCTGAAAGGCTGGTTATAATGGTTTGAC
>CAYYGK010000169.1:0-6025 GCA_964471145.1 uncultured Eubacteriales bacterium
TTTATTAAACCTTCACATAATATGTCTTGCAAACAAACAAGCCTGCCGGGAAACTTTCCCCAGCAAAATACTATAACCTTTTACTTATTAGGTGTTAACATGTATATTGGATATGTGTCAATAGTTTAAAGCTAAGTCGGTTGATTTTTTTCAATAAAAAAAGTATAATCAATAAAAGCATTTATGATAAAGGCAGGTACGGCCATGGAAAAACTCACAATAAAAGAAATTGCAAGGATTGCGGGTGTATCACCCTCAGCAGTATCAATAGTAATAAACAATAAAAAGGGAGTAAGTGATGAAACCAGAAAAAAGGTTTCGTCTATTATCGAAAAACTGCAGTATATTCCCAATCCAAGCTCAAGAAGGCTGCTGTTCAACAAGACCAACAACATAGCAATACTGTTTGAGAAAAACCTGTCTCCGATGGAGCATTTATTCTACTCGGAATTGAACAGGGTAATATTGCATGAGTGTGAAACAGAAGGTTATAATCTGATGTTTACATCAATAACTGTTGAAAACGGTAATGTTATCTTCCCTAATATAATTAAGGCATATGATGTTGACGGCATTATCCTGTATGGAAACATAGACAGGATTATTATAAACAGTATAAAGAAGTTTGATATCCCACGCATTGTTATAGACAATCACCTTGCCGATCCGGAAACACTGAGTGTCAATGCGGATTATGAAGAGGCGGCATCTGCAGCTGCAAGGCATCTGGTTGGATTGGGGCACAGGGATATTGCATATATCGGGAATGCAGAACTGCCAAACTTCAACTCACAGACCTTTTCAGGCTTTAAAAAGGTAATGGAACAAAACAACATATCAATCCCGGTAAACTGGATACAGATGGATGCAAACACCAAGGAGTCTGCCGCAGCATGCATGAAAAAAATACTGTCCGGCACACACAGGCCTTCTGCTGTATTATGCTCTGCTGACATATATGCCATAGGGGCAATAAAGTCTATCAGGGAATCGGGCCTCAGGATCCCTGAGGACATTTCAATTACAGGTATTGATGACATTGTACTCTCCCGATATGTTGAACCACCGCTGACTACTGTGAAAATCGACAAGACGGAAATGGGCAGGACAGCTTTCTCCATGCTTATTAAAAAGATCAATGGGAAAGATGTCTCAAATACCCAAATAGCATCTGACAATCTGGTGGCTAGAGGAAGCACGTGCAGATACATTTAAAAATAGAAGGGGCTTCGTCGTCATGAGAAAAATACTCTCAAAAAACTACTTTATTATTCTAATTCTTATTACTTTGCTGTTTTCGCTGCTATATCCCACTGCAGGAAGGTACCTTAAAGAAAACGGTGTGCTGACGCCGCTTACATTCCTGGCAATGTTTGCTTCGGGGCTGGGCCTTTCACTTGACAATATTAAGGGCAGTTTCCGGGATTACGGGAGCATACTGTATTCCTTCGGCGCAGTATATTTTATATTTCCGGCCGTCGCACTTGCTCTTTTTACAATCCTGGGTATTTCCAGGTCAGATATATACATAGGCGGGATGATACTGGCAGCACAGTCCAGCACACTGTCCTCTGCAGTTGTCCTTACTATGTCGGCAGGCGGCAATGTCCCCCTGGCACTTATCATTACCATTATAAACAATGTGTCATCAGCTTTTGTAACCCCGGTAATGCTCAGACTCCTGCTTTCAGCAGGAGAGGAAATAACTTTTGACCTGGGAGCGATGATTGTCAAGCTTGTCACTGTCCTTATCCTGCCTGTGGTTCTTGCACAGGTCTTGAGGCTGTTCACAAAATCGTGGATAGACAAAATAAACCCATACAGGAAAAAGACAGGGCAGCTTGTTGTTCTGTTTTTTGTGTTGACAGGTGCCGCATCAGCCTCCCCGCAGCTTAAGAACAATATCGGCGTTATAGCCCTTATTATCGGGATTGTTGCTGTACTGCACATAATCATGCTGTTGTTTTCCATACTCTATTCGAAAATTTTTTCCATTGAAAAGAAGAACAAAACTGCTGTTATGTTCTGTTCATCGCAGAAAACCCTCCCCGCTTCCCTGCTTATATGGGGCAACTTTTTCTCCAGCTATACTCTTGCACCACTGTTCATTGTATCCTATCACATGGTGCAGCTGGTTATAGACTCAATGGTTGTTAACAGGATACAGACAGATTGAACTGATAAGAATCAGGCAATTAACCTGTATTACTCACCAGGCATTAATCACATTATTATGTGATATTATTACTTGACATTATTCACTGTATGTATTGCGCTTATTATGAAACGATTTATTATGAGGTGTTATTATGAGAACAACCATTAACCTTCCTGACGATTTGATAAGAGAAACAGAAGCTGTTTATAAAGCTGACTCCAGGTCACAAAGTATTGCTCAGGCACTTAAAGATGCACTGCGCCAGAAAAAGCTTGAGCAGTTAAAAGATATGATTGGAAAAATTGAATTCAATGAAAATACCATTACTGAAATGAGGTAAAAGGTACGATGACAAAGCTCCTTGCTGATACATCCATATGGATAGAATACTTCAAGGGAAACAAAAAAATTATCAGTATAATTCATGACACTGAACAGTATGAAGTATATTTGACAGGCCCTGTTTTGACTGAACTTGTACAGGGTATTAAGACACAAAATGAAAAGGACAGGCTGGCAATGTGCCTTAACGCATTGCCGAAACTGTCCATTAAGGATAAAGACTGTATGGATGCCGGTTATTCAGGCAATGCTCTTCTGAAAAAAGGAATTACAGTGCCTGTTATTGACCTGATAATCTACACTGTAGCAAAGAATAACAACTGCGTACTGTTCTCACTTGACAAACATTTCGTACTTATGAAAAAAGGTTTTGGTCATGATATGCAATTACTAAGCCCCCAGGAAAAGTTATTATGAATAGGATATGACTCCTTCCCCCTCATCATATGCATCAAAATGATATCTCAAAAACAGAAACTGAAGAAGCTGATCTTTCAGCATCTCTTCCGATGTAACTCCCGAACTTTCCATACATTCTGCCACGACCTTAACAGCATGTCGAACTGATGATATAGAACACGTCCGGGCACATATAATTCCTTCATTTCACAGGCTATATCGCACAAATTCAGATATTCCTCAGTCCTGTGTGTTTTGGCTTTAGTGAATAAGTGTTTTTCAGTCAGCTATCCTTTCTATAAATACTTGTTAAAAAAGTCAAATGCCTTTCTGCCCCCGAAGGCATGTCCCTTTGGAAAGACATCCTGCATAAGTCTATCTTCCGCACCTGCAGCTTTATAGATTCTTTTTACCCCTTCATAACCTTTAAGCAGGTTATGTACCGGGAAACAGTCATCATAGATTCCCATCTCAATCAACAGCGGCCTGGGAGCAATCATTCCGGCTATGTCATGTGTATCAAAATACCTGTATATCTCTGGTACAATCTGTGAGCCGCAGAAGTTTGCTTCCTTTAATCCAAACTCTGCCCACGGGTTAACATATCCGATTATATCCGCAGCCTTTATCCTTTTCTCAACCGCTGCAGTAAAGGTTGTCATGGTGCCTCCCTGGCTTAGACCCATCATGCCGATTCTTTCCGGGTTTACTTCGGGTCTTGTTTCAAGGTAATCTATGCAGCATTTCATATCCCAGATATTAAGCATCAATGTGTACAGTCCCAAAATTGCACCCTTGATAAAATTTACATTGCACGGATCGCTCCCCGGGAAAGGATCATACCCGTCCCGGCGTTCGCCGAAAACCCGCAAATCCGGTGATATGGTCAAATATCCTGCCTCTGCCATCTGCTCGCCATAGTTGTAGTTCATTTTCCTGATTTCTTCTTCATAATCAGGTTCCGATCTCATTCCTGCCACTACATCCTTACCAAACCGTCCATGCCCATGACTGCAAAGGATGGCAGCGTTCGTCCCATCGCATCTCATTGTTTTGGGACGCAGCACCTGGCAGGGTACAGACATAAATTCCTCCGAATTGAAGACTACCCGTTCGCGGATCAGGTCACCGTCCTCCACAGAATACTCCGTTTCCGGATACATTTCCGTTTTCTCCGGGAATTTCCCCAGCAGTTCCAAAAGCCTGGGATATGCCATGTCATACCACCCCTTCCAGTCATCCTTGTCAGTTCCTTTGAAGGAAAGCTCCGGTTTCCGTCTTTCTGCAACTTTATTCCAGTATTGTGACATTGAAAAATTCCTTGTAACCATCCGTCAGCTCCTTTTGTATTTTTTCATTGCTTATGTGCATTTTCTATAATGCGCTGATAGGGTTTCGTCATGAAATCCTTTATACCCTGGCGTATCCTCCGCCGTAAAAACGGCAGCCTGCTAATCAGAATAACAATGGTATTTGCAATACGAAAAAGTATGTTCTTTTGTGGAAAATCATACATGTCTGACTTCCTGAAATACCTGTGGTCTGCCTGGAATACAAAGCGCAGCGACCCCCAGATCTCATCCCTGAATATCCTCCTGCCTCCCTCCCCAAGGAAAGTAACAGGCATTATGATATTCTTTTCCGCCATTTCCACTGTCTCCTCAGCCAGGTTGTAAAGCATCCTGTCAATGGCCTGGCTTTCACATGGCTCATCAGTAACAATGCCTGCAAGGTTTGCACCCATTGTCTCGCAGTACCCCCTCAATACCTCATTTATATTATCGTTCCGGCTTAAGGGTCCTGATATTATAAATGCCGTCTGCTTTCCTTTAAGTGTCGGCTGGTGGGTACGGAAGAAACTCCTCTCGAGGTAACGCTGCCACCGCCAGGACAAATACCGGTCTTTAATAGCGCATGCAAATACTACTATATCGGCCTTGAGCACCTTTTGCCTGTACATATTGATATAGTCATCCCTGCCTTCATAGGCACACATATTGTCAAATCCGCATTTAAGGCATCCAAGGCACGGTCCCATTTTGAGAGTGCGCAGGTTTACTATATCAGGCCTGGTTTCAAAAAAGCCCGCAAACCTTGATACCATAGCTTCAATGTTTCCTTCATCAGGGTCAGCTATAATAACAGCTTTTTTTGTACACTCTATCGGCAGATATGTATTATCACCCGCAGTATATTTCCATCCCCAAGCGGTTACAGGCATATAAGTGTTATGTACCGGATTCTTTTCTGTTGCATATTTCAGCAGCTTCTCTGCAAACGATACAAGCGCACGGCGTTTTTCACTGTCCATAAGGTCTCTCATGGCAGCAGAAAAGAATCCGGTATAGTGCATGCCCAGGTCATTGCATACTGCGTTCATGTAATTGTGGGCAGTATGGTCAAAAAAATGTATGCTGGTGCTTAAGGATGCCGTATACTTGCCCCTGAAAGCCTTCATACCACCGTTTGTGAATACTGCTTCTATGAAACGCTTGTACATTGAATTAACAGTCATAAAATACAGGGGATATGCCCACAATACAGCATCCGATTCATTTATCTGTTCCAAAAACTCTTTCCGGAAGTCTTCATCGCTCTCCATTCGCTCTGACTGTACAGCAGCATCCAGAATATTAAATCTGTGCTCAGGCAAAACCTTCTGCAGGTATTGTACATACTGCATCGTAACACTGTTCTTACCCTTGGGACTTCCATTGAGAACTGAAATATCCATTGTGTTTCCTCCCTCATCCTGATATCTTTCATTTAGAATTCTACACAACTGCATAGGTTCTGGCAATGCCACTCAGGCCCAGAACCTCCTGTATTTTAATGGTGTAAGGCCTTCCAGCCGCGCAAATGTCCCAATAAAACTGCTCGTGCTTCTGAATCCTACTGAATGTGCGATGGATTCTACCTGATTCTCTGATTCCCTGAGCATCTGCTTTGCCCTGTTTATCCTCTTTTTTATAACATACTCATAAGGGCTGTAGCCTGTAACACTCTTGAACATGCGGCAGAAATGGTACCTGCTAAGGCCGCAATGTTCTGCGATATCTTTTAGCTGTATGCTTTTTGCATAGTTTTTTTCGACGAATTCAAATGCCCTTGCCACAAGGCTGTTCA
>CAYYGK010000170.1:0-5976 GCA_964471145.1 uncultured Eubacteriales bacterium
CCCATACATGACCGATCTTTCCATAAAAAGGTTTGTGCATCTGCTGAAGGGCATAAAACCTGATATAGAGGTTACGTCTTCACTCACCGATGTATTTTCTGCAGAACCCGGGCCTGTTAAAATCGAAATAGATGCGGCATACATTAACGGCTACATAGGGCAGAGGCTTGAGGAAGACAGTATTGAGGAAATATTAAAGTCACTAAAGTTTGGTGTCATAAGGGACGGCAGCTGCTTTACCGTAAGAGTACCTTCCTTCAGGGCAACAAGGGATGTAACGATGAAGGCGGACCTTGTTGAAGAGATAACCAGGATTTACGGTTACGACAATATAAGCCCCGGCACTGTCCAAGTGGTACTTAAACCCCTTGACTATAATGAGAATCGGTTGATGGAACACAAGTTAAAGGAAATACTCTCTGAGAGTATGGGGTTTAATGAGATACATTCATATGTATGGTATGACTCTGATTTTAACAGGAAACATGGAATAAACAGCAAAGGTGGCATAAGGATTGTCAATCCTCATTCTGAAAGCTGCAGCATGCTAAGGGACAGCATGGTACCTTCCATGCTACAGGCTGCAGAAGGCAATGCCAGATTTTTTGATAAATTTTCAGTTTTTGAAATAGGCAGTGTTTTCAAAGCAGAAGCAAACGGCAACGGATGTGAGGAAACAAAGAATTTGTGCATACTGTCTGCTTCCAGAAAGGACAGCGAGGAAGAATTGTTCTACAGGCTCAAGGGAATTGTTACAAATGTAATGGCAATACTTAAGAAGAGGAGGGCAGCATATAAGGCTGCAGACAGCCCTGAAATTTCATGGATTCACCCTGCCAAATCCGTTGAAGTGAGTGTTGGTAAAACCGTTATGGGTTATGTTACAGTTGCACATCCGGAAATCGTACAAAAGATTGACAGCAAACTGAAAATTGCGGTGGTTGAGATTTACATGCCGCAGCTTATATCTGTTAGAGAGAGTGTAATAACCTACACCGAGCCTTCCCGTTACCAGGAAACTTTCCTTGACTTCAATTTTCTGGTAGACAGCGATGTTACTTATGATATGTTGAAAAAAGACATTGATGCTTTTGACAGCAAGCTGCTTGTTTCCAGCAAATTTGTGGATATCTATGAGGGCAGGGGTCTGCCTGCAGGCAAGAAAAGCATGACGTTCAGGTTTGTCATAGGTTCGGCAGAGAAAACACTTTCCAGTACTGAAATAGAAGGGTTTTCACAGTCGCTGCTCGAATACATGAAGCAAAAAGGTTATGTGCTGAGGCAGTAAAGTATTTAATACGACCCAGTATTGAAAAATAGAGGTAAAAGGATTTAAGGAGTGAAACATGGCAAGGGAACGGAAGGTAGACAATAAGGAGATACTGGATTTTTTCAGGAATCTCGACAGGGCGTTTTTTATAGATGGTGAGTACAGCAAAATGGCACACTGTGACAGTCCGCTTCCCATAGGGCATGGACAGACCATATCCCAGCCTACCCTGGTATGCAGCGTAACATGTTCCCTGGAGCTTGATGAAGACTCCAGAGTTCTTGAGATTGGAACAGGTTCAGGATATCAGACCGCATTCCTTGCGGAGTTTGCTTCGGAAGTATATACGGTGGAAAGAATAAAGGAGTTTTCAGAGCGTGCAAGCAAAAGGTTAAAACAGCTCGCTTATGAAAATGTCCATTACCGTACAGGTGACGGCAGTGAAGGCTGGCCGGAATATGCTCCTTACGATAGAATAATTGTTACTGCGGCGGCTTCCAGGCTTCCGTTTGCTCTTGTATCTCAGCTGTCCGACAGCGGTCGGATGATAGTTCCTGTAGGACCTCAAACTGTCCAGGAACTGCTGCTTGTAATCAAGAACAATGATGGGGGTATCAGACAGGAATGCCTGGGTAAAGTAAGGTTTGTGGAGATGAAAGGCAAGTATGGATGGGGAAGCTGAAAAATTGTCAAAAAAATTGTCAAAAAACCTTTTAAAAACCTTTATAAAATGTTATACTAAGTCCAATCCTTTATTGTGTACCTTAGTGTACAGGAGGTTATATTAATATGCAGAGACTGAAGCTGGACTATTCCAATGCGCAGGGCTTTTTTGATGAGAGTAACCTTACGGAATACGGAGACAGGATCAGGAAAGTTCACGACATGCTTCACAAGAGGACGGGTCCGGGGAAGGAATATCTGGGATGGGTGAATCTCCCCGTGAATTATGACAAAGATGAATTAGAAAGCATACTCTCGGCCGCTCAGGAAATAAGGTCCAGCTCGGATATACTGATTGTTATAGGAATCGGAGGCTCGTATCTGGGAGCAAGGGCGGCAATTCAGGCACTTAACCATACTTTTTACAATCTCCTCCGCAATTCCCTAAGAATGACCCCAAAGGTATATTTCGTTGGTAATAGTGTTAGTTCCACATATCTTGCGGAACTAACCGATATATTGATTGACAAGGACATATCTGTAAATGTAATATCCAAGTCCGGAACAACTACCGAACCAGCTATCGCTTTCAGATATTTCAAGGACTTTATGGAAAACAAATACGGCAGACGAATTGCAAGGAAAAGAATATATGTTACTACCGACAGCACAAAGGGTGCTCTCAGGAAAATGGCTGAGGAAGAGGGTTATGAGTCCTTCAGCATTCCGGATGATATTGGCGGAAGGTATTCGGTACTCACTGCCGCGGGGCTGCTTCCTATAGCTGTTACCAATGCAAACATAGAGGAAGTGATGGAGGGGGCGGCTGACGCGTATGAAGCGTATCTGGAAACCGACATTGAAAAAAACGACTGCTATATGTATGCTGCCATCAGAAATATTTTAAAGAACAAGGGAAAGGATATTGAAATACTTGCAAGTTATGAACCGTACCTGCACTATTTTGCCGAGTGGTGGAAACAACTTTTTGGAGAGAGCGAGGGCAAGGAAGGAAACGGAATATTCCCTGCATCGGCTGATCTGACCACAGACCTGCATTCACTGGGACAATATATCCAGGATGGCAAGCGAAATATATTTGAAACGGTAATAAATATTACCAAACCCAAAAGGGAGATAACAATAGAAGAACAGGAAGGAAATACTGACGGGCTGGATTATCTTGAAGGAAAGACCATGGATTACGTCAACAAAAAAGCAATGGAAGGAACTGTAATAGCACATACTGACGGAGCAGTTCCCAATCTTATGCTTAATGTTCCAAGGATGAACTCCTACTATTTTGGCCAGATGGTGTACTTTTTTGAAAAGGCATGTGGTGCCAGTGGATATTTACTTGGTGTAAATCCGTTTAACCAGCCGGGTGTAGAGGCCTATAAGAACAAGATGTTCAAGCTGCTGGGCAAACCCGGGTTTAAGGATAAATGATGCTTTAGTGCCCTACAGCAGCAGGAAATATAAGCGACAACACTGTTATAAGGACTGCTGAAATCAGTCCCCCTGTGGCTATGTATATGAAAGATTTCTTTATTTCAAGTCCAAGAAAAGAAGCAACGGCGCTCCCGGTCCAAAGACCTGTAGTAGGGAGAGGAATTGCGACCAGTATTATAAGGCCTATCTCCTTATAGCGTTCAATCTTTTTTGAACCCCTGTCCAGTTTGTTCTGTATATACCGGTTTATAATACTGAAAAATTTAAATTTCTTCATCCATTCAAACACAATGTTGAAAAGGACAAGTATAAACGGGACGGGCAGAAGGCTTCCCAGATAGCTCAGCGCAAATACCGTTAGCGGATGCATTTTGTATACCAGTATCCCAACTGGTATTGCTCCCCTCTGCTCTATAAGTGGTGCTGCTGATATAAGTATTATCTTTAAAAAATCCACAAATACTTACCCCCCTGTTACCGGAATCTTACTGCCGCACACATTATATACTTTTTGCTGCCCGGTGTCCATATTAAGGCAGATGAAAGACTGTTATCTCAGGGCGGGAAAGGAACCGAAGAGGAAAGATTACGTTGCCAAGCCCCCTGTTTATGTACAGACTGATTCCGTTTACCCTGTGCATACCCCGGGTAATTCCCTGTTTGCACAGTTTGTCATGCCTGAGTATTTTAAATTCCGTTTTAAACGGGGTCCATATCTGACCCCCGTGAAAATGGCCGCACAGCAGATAATCCACACTGCTCTCGGGCATCATCAAAACTGTATCGGGATTGTGGGCAAAGGCAATATCGACATCTGCATCTCCATGTGCTGAAGCAAGGGCTTTTCCGATGTCCGGTTTTCCAAAAAGTATGTCATCAATCCCGATAATATTGTATTTTCTGTTTTGTGATTCTATGCATACCGAATCATTGTGAAGAACAGTGACACCATGATACCTAAGATCTTCAAGAAATGATCGTATTCCCTGTGTGTTTTCCATAAAAGCTGTATAGTCATGATTGCCAAAGCATATAAGCAGCCTGTGATTCTTTGAGAGTGCCTGTACAAGTTTCAGGAATGCAGAGACATGGGTTTCTTCATCTATATAATCTCCTGTCATTATTACTGCTTCGGGATCCAGCCGGTCAAGTATTTTCACAAGCCTCCTGGTTCCAATTTTGAGTCTGCTTACATGCAGGTCGGACAGTTGTATCATTCTAATCTCTTTTTTACCCGAACCGGGCAAACGCACATGCTTTACCTGTACAAAAGATGCTTCAAACCTCATATATGCAAAAAACAATAGTCCAATCACGGGAACTGCCATAAGCCAGGCCATTTTCTTCCTCCTATATCCAAAAACGCAAGTACATATATATTAATTCATTGAACAAAAAGAATCAACCGTTTAATTCACATATTGAATACACATTCTCTTTATGTTATTATGTTATAGCTTTAGTTGCATATGCGGACATGGTGGAATTGGCAGACACGCCAGATTTAGGATCTGGTGTCGAGAGACGTGGGGGTTCGAGTCCCTTTGTCCGCACCACAGGAGACACCGTTTTATGGTGTCTTTTGTTTTTTAACTCTGCGTCAAGCAGTAAAGACCCTTTTCATAGCACGTTATGATTTTTTCACAAAGCCTGTTGAATTCTTCATCAGTTTGGCAAAGCTCCGGTTTGGTTTCATAGTATCGGATGGATTCTTCAATTCCTTCTCTAAAGGGGATAGTAGCTGTGAAACCGGGCACAAACCTCTTAATTTTGCTGTTGTCAAAAACAACACTGACCGACTTGTCACCAAGAAGTCCGCCTTTCAGGTCAGGTGAAGCGGCAGCTATGAAATCGGATGGAATGTGAATAATATTTGGTTTTGCACCCGCAGCCCTGCCGATTGTTTTTGCAATCTGGTCCCAGGTGAGAACCTCATCAGAGGTTATATGAAATGCGTGGCCCAACGCCTGGTTGTTTCCCAAAAGGCCGGAAAACCCCCTTGCAAAATCGCAACTGTGGGTTATAGTCCACAGCGATGTGCCGTCACCCGGAACGATTATTTTCATGCCTTTTCTAATACGGTCAATGAGTGTCCACCTGTATTTCCTGCTGTTGAATATGAACGGTATTGAGGTTTTGCTGTAGGTGTAAGAAGGGCGGACAATAGTAACTGGAAAACCGTTCTTCCTGTATTCATGAATAAGAATCTCTTCACAGGCCGCCTTGTCTGATGAATACTGCCAGTAAGGATTAGCAAGCGGAGTAGATTCATCTATCAGGTAATGAGACGGGGGTTTCTGGTACGCTGAAGCTGAGCTTATGAATATGTACTGGCTGGTCCGGTCCCTGAAAAGACTAATATCATTTTGTATATGTTCAGGGGTAAACCCAACCCATTGTACAACGCAGTCAAAACTGAGTTTTTTCAGTTTCTCACCTGCCGATTTTGTATCCCGGACATCTCCATTTATTACCTTTGCACTTTCGGGTACTGATTCGTTATTGTTACCCCTGTTCATCAGATACAGGTCAATACCCTCTTTGACCGCCATGTTTGAAACTGCAGTGCTTATGGTGCCTGTACCTCCTAT
>CAYYGK010000171.1:0-5934 GCA_964471145.1 uncultured Eubacteriales bacterium
AAAAATTTCCTTTAAAAAAACTTTGTTGCGCCAAAACAAATTATCCTGTAACATATGGTGCAATCATTCTCACAAGCACAGGTGTGATATATGCTTCCATCAGTATTCCTGCAAAAAGAATTCCACTGTAAAAGATTGAGGCTCCGCTGTAAGCCAGAAGATTTGTTTTAAAACTATTTCTGAGCGTATTCTGAAATGACCTTTTTCTTACAATGTTCTGAGAAAAATTAATACCGTTTACACCCAGTGCAATAAGGCACGGAACCGCTACAAGTTCCTTAGGCAGGAATGCAAACACTGAAAACACTGCTCCTTTTACCCCCAGCGCTTTTATTATAAACCCGGAACTAAATCCCGTTATAAAACCCCTTATCCCTATTGTTATAAAGATAAAGGGTATGCCAATTACCGAGACTCCCAGAACCCAAAGAAGCAATACAATTTTTACGTTGTCTTCAACCGATATTCTCAGCAACTCACTGCTGTCAACTGCATGACCATCCAACAGCTCCATAAACCCGTTCAGGTAACTTGTAAGCTCATACCTTTGTAATGAACTTAATCCGTTTACCGCAAAAGCCCCTGCCGCAACGCCTGTCGCAAACGCAACTGCAAGCAGGAAATACTTGTGTATATTGTTCTTAAAATGCCGTGATAGAAGCTCTCGCAGTTTGGATTTCATTATCCGGCCTTCTTCCTGTCTGATAGCAACCTCTCATTATGAATACTATGCACAGGAAAAACGAAAAATTACTCTAGTTCAACCTTTTGTGTGATGCTGCAAGAACACCTATTATTGTTTTAGCATCCGTTATGTAGCCATCGTATACCATTTTTATAAGTTTATCCAAATGATATTTTTCACAAGACAGGAATTCGTCTTTATCCAGATTTAAATCTCCTTTTGTGAGCCCTTCAGCATAAAAAAGGTAGAGCACCTCATCCGAGAACCCCGGGGTGCTGTGTATCCTGAACATTAGTTTTATGCTTTGGGCTGTCAGCCCTGTTTCTTCCTTCAGCTCCCTTACGGCACACTCTTCCGGCTTTTCACCTTCATCTACCTTGCCTGCAGGAAGCTCTAAAGATATTCTTTCTATAGCCTTCCTGTACTGTCTTACAACATATATGCCATTGTCATTGTCCACCGGTAGAATTACAGATGCGCCCTGGTGTCTTACAATATCCCTGTTGGAACAACTGCCATCCGGCAATTCAACCTTAAGTCTTTCAACATCGATTATGCTTCCTTTGTATACCTTTTCACACGACACCGTTTTTTCTTCATAATTCATTAAAACATACTCCTCATCATAATTATTATTTGTTGGTAAAGAATAAATACAAAAAACAAGGTGGTAACAGATGAAACAAATCATTTTTTTAAAAGGCATGTATCTGGAGGGCAGTAAGGATGAAATATCTGAACAGCTGAAAAAACTCTCTTTCAGGTATACCTATATTAAACAGGTAATAGACGAAAAGCTTGCTCCTGTCAGGAACAATCGTAGCCGTCCTTGATCTGTGCGACCGCAAGCTTGTCACATCGATTGTTCAACTCATCATCTGCATGACCTTTAACTTTCAGCCACTTAACCCTGTGCTTTTTAGTTAGTTCGCATAGTATTTGCCACAGGTCCTTATTCTTGACCTTCTCCTTTTTACTGGTTATCCATCCGTTTTGCTTCCAGTTTTTCACCCATCCCTTTTCGAATGCATTCACCAGGTATGCGCTGTCACTAAAAACATTTGCTTCACATGGCTCCTTCAGAGCTTCTAAAGCCTTTATTGCAGCTGTCATCTCCATCCTGTTATTTGTTGTTGATTCCTCAAATCCGGAAATCTCCTTTTTATACCTTCCATATTTTAGTATCGCAGCCCATCCTCCTGCTCCCGGATTCCCTGAACATGCACCATCTGTATATACTGTAACCTTCTTCATATTCTCCTCCGTTAACCTTGCAGCTTCCTGGCTTTATCTGAGCACACCTGCATTGCCTCAATCACTGCATTTCTAAAACCGTTTTTTTCAAGTGAAGCCACAGCTTCTATTGTAGTACCTGCAGGAGAACAAACCATGTCCTTTAGTACTGCCGGATGGTTACCGGTTTCAAGCACCATTTTTGAAGCACCCAGCAGCGACTGTGCAGCCATTCTGTAAGCAATATCCCTTTTTATCCCGGATCTTACAGCAGCATCAGCCATTGCTTCTATAAAAACAAATGCATAAGCCGGACTGCTGCCGGAAAGCGCAATAACATCGTTCATGAGAGACTCTTCCATAACTTCAACCCTGCCCACATATTTGAATATTTCAACTATTCTTTCACGCTCTTCATCAGTACATCCTTTTTCAAAAGAAACAGCAGTCATACCCTCACCCACCAGTGCGGGGGTGTTGGGCATTGCCCTTACAACCCGGCTTTTTTCACCGGCCAGTGCTTTTATATACTGTATTGAAATACCTGCCGCCACTGATATAACAGTCTTGCCGGCAAGGAACCTGTCCGCACCCGTTAAAGCCTGTTTTATATGAAAGGGTTTTACAGCTACAAAAATCATATCACTTTTTTTAAAGACTTCTTCACTGCTCTTGCATTCCGTTACACCATATTCCCTGCTGAGACTTACAGGTTTATTCTCATCAATGTCATATACAAAAAGGTTTCCTGCAACAAGCTGTCCCCTGTCGACTATGCCCCTGATCAGTGCAGAACCCATATTTCCTGCTCCCAGAAATCCTATTCTTTCATTCACTTTAATCCCTCCATCATATTTATGCACTGCCACCATTTTTTTCAACGCCGCATATAACATTTTACCACACACTATTGACATGTTCCATACCCTGTTGTATACTATGAAGCGTCTCAAAGGGGAGTAGCTCAGCTGGCAGAGCAACGGTCTCCAAAACCGTGGGCCGCAGGTTCGATCCCTGTCTCCCCTGCCAGATATGAAGAAGCCTTATTTCAAGGGTTACAACTTGGAATGAGGTTTTTTTACATTTCCTGCTGAAACTTAACCTTAATTATCTATCATACGACAAATCAGATGTGTCTTAACCTTCACAAGGTGCTTATAATTCCAACTTAACAGATTTTTTTCTAAAGCAATGTGCATCACATGCTTCATTAACAATTTTATCTAAACCTTCATGCGAAATACTATGCCGATAGCCGTATCCATCATGTAACTGTCAAAAGAATACACAATATTATGTGAAAATAACTGCAAGTACACCAATGATTATGAGAATTATTGCGGTCAACAGCTTTATAACAGGCATGTGCCTTCTTATGAACTCGGACATTTCCAAAATCCTTCTGGTCCTGGATATGAAAACTATTATAATGCTACCGGGAATGACAAATGCAAAGGAGTATATGACCAGGCGGCTTAAAGCCGGCATGGTGAGACTGCTTTGACTCTGTACCATATATAAAATGGTAGCAAGATAAACCTGGCCTGTACATAGGAATTCGCCAACTGAAACAACGGCACCGAGTACAGCAGATAAACCTATCAGTGTCAATTGACCATTTATACCGCTTACTCTTTGAATAATATTGTGATTCCATTTCCTCATCCACGATGGAAGCTGGTTCTTGATTTCTCCATAATTCTCACGCTTTGCATTTATGTAGTCCCTTATATTGAGGTAGGATAAAATGGCAATAAAAAGTGCCATAAATATCTTTATGACCATTTTGTATTCTGTGAAGTCAATTTCAGTGAAAACTCTGAACAATATTGTCCCCAGCAGTATATATGCAAAAAATTTACCTGCAATAAATGCCATTCCTGTTTTTAAAATATTAATCTCCTGCTTTGCAAGCAGAAGTGATACAAGAAAAAGAATCATTGAAAGAGAGCAGGGGTTCAAACCATTTACAAGGCCAACCATGAAAACATTAAACACTTTCATTTTGTCATACGCCTCATTAACTTCGCCTTTGTTAATAAAGTCATCCGGACTGCACAATGGGATGGGCACAGTTCCCTGTTTAAGCATGTTTACAGTTTCCTCAAGGCCCATAGTAATATCATTGTCATTAACGTAATATCTGTTCCCTGTAAATAAAATAGGTACTTCCCTCAACTGCTCAGGAACACTGTATTCTCTGCAGAAATAATACATAAGTTCAATATTGTTTTTATCAGCAATATCATAACTCACAAATATAATCCTGTAGTCTGGAAAGTCTCTACTCAGGTTTTCTGAATAGAAATCAATTTTATCATCTACCTCGTGGCATTTTTCACACACATTGGAATAAAAATAATACAGAAAAACCTTATTTTCTTCTGCCTGAACATCAAAACCTGCAGCCAGGCTTGCTGATATTAAAAGGACCAATGCCAACCCTATAACTGTTTTTATTAATCTGTTCAAATCCATTTAACCACCACGCTACCGATCTGACAGTGCTGTTTTTCTATACTCTTTAAAATATATTTAACACTGTCTGTAAGTTGAGCCCATGTCATCGATTGGTTGCAGTCACTGCTGATTGTTTTCATTTCTTCCTCCAGTTGGTATGTAATCCTGTTTATTGCAGCTGAACGGTGTATGAAACAGGGATTTTTATCATTGAAAAACTCAATACACTTTTCAAGCACCAGAGGCTCACTTAGAGGCAGCCTCATAAAACTGCCTTTGTATATAACATTTCCGTTGTCATCATAAAGCTCAATAGTGCCTGAATTCTTTTTATCCGTGTCCATTTAAATTTCCTTCAGCCTGATTTTCATTTTAGTTGAGAACATCTCTAAAATTACTGCAACTCCAAGAATAAAATAGGTAATAGTTCCAATTTCCCTCAGGTCATAATAAAATGCACTTGCCATATGCAGTTCATAACCTATACCTCCTGCTCCCGCAGCAGCGCCCATGGCAACCGCAACTGCAAAGTTGATTTCAAATCTTAAAAAGGTCCAGGAAAGAATATATGTAATTGAAGAAGGAATAACAGCCTGAAACACAATTTGCCACCAGTTTGAACCGCTTCCCTTAAGAGCTTCAATAACACTTTTATCCAAATCCTCAAAAGACTCGGAATATGATTTTATCAGATACCCTACAGTATGAAATGTCATACCGATAACAGCAGCCACGCTGCCGAGACCGGCTGCCACGGCAAAAATCAAAACCCATAGTACAGTGGGAATCGCTCTGATAAATGCAACAAAGTTTTTAATTATGGTTGAAACCCATCTGTTCGAAAGATTTTCGGCGGCAAAAAGCCCTAATACCAGGGCAATAATAGCACCAATAAGGGTTGTCAGCATAGCAAGCCCCAATGTCACAGCAACCTGATGAAAAGCCTTTCCAAGGGTAAAGTGGTTAAAATGAGATTCAAAGAAGATAGTTTTAAAATTTCTAAGAGTTTCAGCAGCACTTTCAAAAAAACCCGCTTTGTAATTGAATGTCATAAACCCATATATTGTTAACACGGCAAGTGATATCAGTGTAATTTGCATAATTATTGAGGATTTTGTAGGCACCTTGATTTTTCCATTTTTAATAACAGTAGTTTTACTTTCACTTTTAAGCTTTGACAGATCCAGTATGGCTGATTCATTAACACTCATCTATAAAATCACCCTTCTTATGTAGTTTGAAATAGTTTCAATTGCTAAGACTGTAATGATTATAAGTATAACCACCAGACTGGCAGCATTGTAATTAAAGGTTTTGTAATAGCGCTCAAAGGAAAACCCTATACCAGTTCCTGTAAGTATACCTACAAGAGTTGAGCTTCTTATATTAGTTTCAATCATATACAGTATCCAGCTTATCATCTGGGGTATGCTGGATGGTATGACCGATTGGAAAACAATCTGAAAATAACTGGCTCCTGTAGCTTTTAATGCTTCCACCGATTCCTGGCTGGCTTCATCTATTGTTTCAGTAAAAGAACGTGTCAGAAATCCAAA
>CAYYGK010000172.1:0-5762 GCA_964471145.1 uncultured Eubacteriales bacterium
GTTCCAGTTGTCCAGCAGCGGAAACATGCCGCTTTCGAAAAATGTTATTGCAGCAAATACTATCCCTGTTAAGAGTACTGTCTGGAAAAGTGGCAGCGTAAGGAACAACAGAACAGCTCCACAAAAACATACTATGAAAACCTTTTTAATTGACCTTATTCGGTCGCTTACCATTCCCCATAACGGCTGGGCAAAAATCAGCACCGTGGAATTTACCGCAATTACTGTTCCAATAGAAGTATTCGTATATCCCTTATGCCTTAAGTATACAACAATCATCGGATAGTAAGCTGCCATGGCAGACCAGAACAGCCACTGCAACAGTGACTGTCTTCCTGCCGTGCTGTTAAAAAATTTTAGTCTCAATTGTCAAATCTCCATTTAGTTATGTCAGTTCATGTTCTGCTTTAAAACTCCACCTCAGGCGCCTTGTAGGCTTCCTCTTCAACCTTGAAGAATGCTTCGGAGCTGAACCCGAACATCCCTGCAACAAGATTGGTGGGAAACATGGCAACAGTGTTGTTGTAATCCATCACAACATCATTGTAGAACTGCCTTGAAAATGCAATCTTGTCCTCGGTATTGCTGAGCTCTTCCTGGAGCTGCTGGAAATTAGAATTGGCCTTGAGGTCCGGGTAGGCTTCCGCAACAGCAAAAAGCCTGCTCAGGACACCTGTCAGTTCATTATTAGCCTCCATTTTCTGCTCCGCAGTAGAGGCTGACATGTATTTTGTCCTGGCACTTGTGACCGCTTCAAGGGTCTGCTTCTCATGGTCTGCATAGCCTTTTACCGTATTAACCAGGTTGGGTATTAGGTCAAACCTTCTCTTTAACTGTACCTCAATCTGGCTCCACTGGTTCCTTACCTTGTTCCTCTTTCCCACCAGGGAATTGTAGATGAGTACAAGCGCCATCAGAACAACCACCGCTATAATTGCAATAATCATGATATCACCCTTTCATTATGTTTTGCAGGAGGTCAGAATGCTCCGCCTCCGCCTCCACCGCCGCCGCCGCCACCGCCGCCGCTGAATCCTCCCCCCATTCCCGAACCGGAGGAATTCCTGGATGCAGCCACACTCCTTGCATTTGAAACGGAGTTGTTGACGGCATGTATCGTCGAGTCCATCATATTCGAAAATGTCCTGAACCCATGATGTCCATATGCTATAACAGACAGGTATGCAAGGTCATTTCTTCTGAACTCATCCTGACTGAACACACGAGGAAGCTGCCGTATCACCTTTTTGGCAATGCCGAATGAAACAGCATATACAAGATATCTCTCCCACAGTATTATCTCAGGGATGTCCCTTTTGTCCATGCGGCTGAAATTAAGCAGAAATCTCTTGAGTGCCTTCCACTTGCTGTTCTCTTCCGCCCCCTGTTTTGTACGTTTCTTTATCCTTATGGAGTATACGAACATCACAGCTCCAGGAATCGTCATAAGGCTTACCAGTACATGCTGCAGGTATATCACACCTATAAATATGCCCCACAGGAAGAACAGCGTGCCTGTAAGCGCCCCTATAACCTTGCCTTTTGTTGAAGTCTTCCGGTCAAGAAAACCATTCTTGCCCGCTGTCTTTCTGCATGCCCCTACCCATGAATCATAGTCTTTCTTGAACCTAAGTGCCCTGGTCCTGTCTTTTGCCTCAGCTTTTATGTCCTCGAGAGTAACCTGCCCATCCTCTCCTATCCTGTCTATGAACCAGGTTATGAGTTTTACCTCATGCTCCTTAAGCGGCTGTTCCGGCGTCTTGCCGGTAAGAGTGAAACGGTATGTGGAAACCTGTTTATTCCCGAATATACTCTTCTTGCTCACTGCTGCCTCTTCAAGCTTTAGAACACCCTTACTCACAAGATCAAGGAGGGTCGCTGTTATATCCTTTGTTCCCACGTGTCCAAAGGATACAAGGTATGACACCTCCGCCGGAGTTATATCAGAAGGGAAATCCCTGTAGTACTTCCCGGTAAACTGAGGTTTTATTTCCTTATCAAATTTCAGGTAGAACAGTATGATAAGATACAGCCATGCTGCAGCCAGAACTGCAGAAACGGCAAAAAGCAAGCTGTTTATAGTCCGCTGCCGCTGCCTTTTCCTGTTTGCCTCATCGGCAAGTTCGGTCTCTTCCTCAATTATAGACTCAAGAGCACTGCCCTTAGCCCTTTTTGTTGAATCAGGAACCAGCCTGGTTGGAAAGACAAGCCTGGTCTCAACAAAGGTTTCAGGTGGCAGCGAATCGAGAGTGAACCTGAACGTGTTGCCGTCGACTATTTCCGAATACCCTTCAAGCGGTCCGTGGGCCCATACACGCAGTTCTTCTTTTGCGGCCTCCCCTGGAATGTCAATGGTAATCATTATATCGCTTATTGAACATTCCCATGAGTCCCCTACCATCTTCCAGTAGAACTCTGCAATGTCCTCATACACCGTAACGGCATTGTCCAGCGTATACCTGTAGGCAAATGTCTTAAGCTCTGAATACGAAGGCTCGTACACCTTGATCCTAAGCATGTCATTTTTTGTTTCCGAGACATAGGTTCCCGCAGTGCCCGTGTTGCTGTCATAGCTTCCTGCTGCCTGGCCTGCTTCTCTTTCTATACCTCCGTTACCCGTTATCTCTATTTTATGCAGTGTGATGCCGTCTGCAGGCTCTATCAATATATCACGGGTGACACCGTTGAAATGGCCCGAGAAATGGTAGGTTATCTCCTCGTTGACAGTGATATCACCCTGCCTGTTTATGGCCGCATTTATTGTGTACTGTTCTACACTGTATTCTCTGGTTTCCGCAAAACAGGCCTGCGAAAACAGGTACAATGCCGCAATCAGGAGCAGTACCTTTTTCATATAATCACTTCCCGTCTACAAATTCACTGTGGCTCCGTGACCCGGTTTTGTAAAATGACACATTGTCATTTCCGCCGTACATGTTGGACCACCTGTAGTTCCCGCCTCCCACCTGGTATCTGAACGTATAGTAGTGAACGGTCTCTGCGCTTCCCGAACTGAAAATCACGACAGGGTGTCTCCTAAGCTGCATTAGAACCTGTGTTCCCACCCTGATTATCCTGTTGTTTCCTGCATAGGCAAACCGCTTGTTCTCAGGGAAGTTGCTGTCATATATATACATGTAGAACAGGTTTGGATCTGCCTTGTCCTGCCTCAGCTTATATGCTGCGACCGCATGTCCCCCCATGCCTCCAAAAAGACCCACTTCCACAATCCTGCCCGCCTTAAATTCAGAATTTATCTCATCTATCACCGAGAACCCATAGTTGTAGTTCTTTGCCATATGCTGCTCTGCCTTTATCCTTTCGCCGTTGTCATAAAGCCAGTAGTAATTGAGAAGGTCAACAACGCTTTTATCAGGTGCTCCCATCTGTGCAGCATTGATAGTATATCCCTCGTCATACTTGTCAAAAAGCTCATCGCTCTTTGCCTGCAATACTATGCTGTTTGCAGGATAGGTCCCCGGTTCACCGTTGAAAATACAGTTGTATGCCGCAGCAGCTGTTTTGTATCCGGGTGCATTATACTGCATGAAGCTGTAGGAACCCGACTCTCTTGACATGGGCCAGTTGTTGAAGGCCTGACGGCATACATATGCAAAACCCGCACATACTCCGCCGCTGCTTACCGTTGTTGACAGATTGCTGAACCTGAAGCCGTTTACCTTGACATCAAATCCCGTATCCGAATCATAGCTTCCTGCCTCCATTCCTGATACAGGATATCCGTTCTCTTCCATGAAGCGCACTGCTTCATCTTCCAGTCCCCTCAGAGTGCATCTTACTTTCCTGTATACTATGGACTCCATTGTCCATCTTGTGTCTTCATCATCACTTGCAGCATATTTATGATATGTGTTAAGCGCAATATTCATGATTATGGAGTGTATGCCGTAATAGTCTGCCATCCATCCTGCAGAATACTTCTTAAGCCTGTCCTGGATGACTTCACCCGAACGGGTCTTGTTTATTCCTGTAGTGTTGCTTACTTCCAGTACAAACAGCGTGTCATTGTCTTTAACAAACGACTTTATGCTGTAGTCCCCTATCCCTATATCCGGCACCTGGGTTGTATCAAACTTTGAAAACGGTACCAGCACAAGGTAGAACTCCTTTATACTCTCTCCCGAAGCAGACAGTATTCCCTTCCTGGTCAATTCCGCATCCAGTCCTTCGGTACTGACCACTGCCATTGGCTGTCCGCTTTTGCACTTGAACCGGACACTGCCGTCAGAAAAAACAGCGGATCCGTCAACTGCAATCCTCCTGTCCTCAGTATCATAGTAGCATACTGCCGTGTTGCTGTCATCGGCACTCGAACCGATGTCCGCTGTAACTGTGCCCTCACAGTTGTAAAGTATGAACGGCTGGATGAGGCATTTCATATCACTGAAAACATCCCCCCCATATTCCTCATAAACGTAAAGCACTTCCGAGTTGAGGTCCTCCGGTTTGAAGCTAAGGTCTCTGGCAACATCTATGCTGCCGGCAGTATCAACATCTTTGGCAGATGCATTCACGTCCAGGCCCTTAACCACCTTTACAAGGTCGGATATGCCGTCACCTGAAGTTGAAACCTTGAGCGGATCGGATTTTGTAGTATTTATTTCATCGTAGTCACCTATGCCGTCCCCGTCTGTGTCGGCTGCATAGAAATCAGTCTTGCTTTCAATCTCTTCACCGTTTGACAGGCCGTCTCCATCATAGTCCTTGCCGTATTCACTGGATGGAAGGGTCTGGGCCGTATAGTCCCTGTTCTCATCGATCAAAACAGTTCTCATAAGTATATCGTCTGACCTGGCAGTTGTCTGTGCTGCCCTGTGGTCAAGGAAGTATTTTACTCCAAAATATCCCCCTGCAATTATAGCAGCAGCAATAAAAAGGAATATAAGGATCTTCCCAAGACATCCCATACCGCGTTTTTGCCTCTTCATAACATTTACCTCCCTGTTTTACCGATTCTATTTGTAATATGTATCATCTTTGGTATTCAAGAAACCGCTGTGTCAGGAATATAATATAATATTAACAGGCTTGTTGCAATACAATTGCTGTCTGTTTCCACTATTGCTTCATAACTATCCTGCCCATGCATAACCTGTATGGCACCTCATCTCCCATTTCAGGCTGTCCTGATATGGTGAACCAGAAACTGTCCTTTCCTGTCCCCCTGGTAATTATGCCTGGCTGGTAGCCGATCCATCCTTCTTTAACCCATATATCCGCAGCTGTCCAGGGCCCCCAGGGATTGGGCGCATCATATACACATGTTTTTGTTATGGCAACATATCTTTCAATTCCCGGATGGTACATTGCCGAAAACTGTTGAAATGCATATATGGCATCAAGCGGCCGGGCATCACCCTGTAACCCTGACCATGACGGTTCACCTTCACTGTCTTTAGCTGTCAGATACTCATATGCTCCATAATCATGTGCCAGTTTCACGGGAACCCTGGCAAGATACACATACCCGTCCCAGTCCCATTCCCTCCCTATGCCGAACGCATACACAAACCCGTCCCTGTTGAGAGAATAGTTCCTGCCCATATTTATAAAGAACATGCACCTGAAATTTGACATTGTCTTTTTTGTCCAGGGTGAATTATCCATAAGTCGTTTCCATGATGCGCCATAATCGTCTGATACTGAAATGTATCCCATATCCGGGTCCCCAAGCGGTGAATGCATGTGGGCATAAAGAAGACCATTGACATATAGCAGACTGGAAGGCTTGTCATCCTTCT
>CAYYGK010000173.1:0-5749 GCA_964471145.1 uncultured Eubacteriales bacterium
CAGCGGCTCCTTACGATAGCTGTACACGCAGACCAGCGCGCCCGATGAATGGCGGATCACGTGCGGCGGCGAACCGTATACGTCAAGATATCGCGCCGGCGTCCATGTCGCCCCGCCATCCGTCGACTCCGTCTGGAACATGCTGAAATGGGTGTACCGGTCGGACTCCCTGTTCTCACACCGGATCAACCCCACCAGCTTGCCGTCCGCAAGCTCGACCGCGTGCGGCTCGTGAAAATCGTCGTGGCCAACCCCATCGCACAACGGGACCGAACCCAGTTCCGTCCACGTCTTCCCCTCGTCCGTGCTCCGAACCGCCATGATGCACCCCGTCCGCTCCTGGCCGGGCATGACCCATTGCTTGCCGAAATACAGCAGAGCTCCAATGCTACCTACAGGGTGTACGACTACAACAGGACCGACAGCAGCGGCAGGACCAGACCTCTTCACATAGAAAAGGCGCTGGATGTAATAGATTTCAACAGTGCCGGCAGGATACCCAGGTTTAGAGGACTTAATGTTGATATAGGAAACGGATTCGTGAAGAGATACCTTGCTGCAGGAAGTTATTTCTGTATGGAATTGTATGATGTGGAAGGACAGGTTCAGGAGAAAACAGAAAACGAGAGATTCTACATATATCTTATACTGGAGGGCAAAGCAGCTTTTGAATACTCTTGCGGATTATGTGAAGCTGTAACAGGTGAGTCTGTACTCATCCCTGCCTGCCTTGATGAATATACCATATCAGGACAATTCAGTGCTTTAAAATTTTATATTCCTGATATCGCCGCTGATTTCATACAACCTCTTAAGAATGCAGGATATGGACGAGAGGAGATACTTGAAAACGTAGGTGGTATTATACAGGAGAATTTCAGGTGAATCTATGAGAAAACACTTATGTAAAAATGAATTGGAGAAGTTAATTAATGCTGAGCATCATGACCCGTTCAGTATACTGGGGATGCACAGAACAGGCCCTGAAGATGACCCCCAGAGCTGTATTGCCGTCAGGGTTTTTGTTCCTGATGCATCTTATATCGCTGTTGTGCGTGAGAACAGCGGTAAGAGATATGAGATGACAAGGACGGACGACAGGGGATTTTATGAAGCTGTCGTTCAGGATACGAGGGAGTTTTTCCGATACAGGCTGGATATCAGAACGTACAGCGGGGATGAATATGTCACGTATGACCCCTATTCATTTACACCGGTACTGTCTGACTACGATCTGCACCTCTTTAATGAAGGAAACCACCACAGGGTCTATCAAAAACTCGGGGCGCATCTTATGAGCATTGAGGGTGTGAAAGGTACCCTGTTTGCAGTATGGGCCCCTAACGCCGGAAGGGTAAGTGTTGCAGGCTCTTTTAACAACTGGGACGGAAGAAGGCACCAGATGAGATGCCTTGGCGGTTCAGGGGTATGGGAGCTGTTTATCCCAGGTATAACCGACGGGGACAAATACAAATACGAGATAAAAACGCCAGACGGCACTATTTACCTTAAGTCAGACCCGTTTGCACTCTATAGCGAGCTGAGGCCAAATACCGCCTCAATAGTGCATGATCTAAGCGGCTACAAATGGCAGGATACCGAATGGATGGAAGAAAGGGCTGTAAAAAATATGCTGGAAAGCCCCGTATCAATATATGAAGTGCATCTGGGCTCGTGGGCAAGGGTGCCCGAAGAAGGGAACAGGTTCTTAACTTACAGGGAACTTGCCGACAGACTGATTGATTACTTATTGGATATGGGATATACGCATATTGAGCTTTTACCCGTTTGTGAACACCCGTATGACGGCTCATGGGGGTACCAGGTCACCGGATACTACTCCATCACAAGCCGTTATGGAACTCCCAAAGATTTCATGTATTTCGTGGACAGGCTGCATATGGCAGGTATAGGGGTCATAGTTGACTGGGTACCCGCACACTTTCCAAAAGATGCACATGGGCTTGCAAGATTTGATGGAACTGCACTGTATGAGCATATAGATCCCAAAATGGGAGAACACCCTGACTGGGGTACACACATTTTCAACTATGGCAGGAACGAGGTCCGCAATTTCCTGATCTCAAATGCTGTTTTTCTCTTTGATATGTATCATATAGACGGTCTCCGGGTTGACGCCGTTGCATCCATGCTTTACCTGGACTATGGCAAGAAAGAAGGTGAATGGCTTCCCAACCAGTGGGGAGGGAAGGAGAACATAGATGCAATAAACTTTTTAAGGCAGCTGAATTCAACCGTTTACGGTTACTTCCCGGGTGCCATGATGATTGCAGAGGAATCAACATCATGGCCAATGGTAACCAAACCCCCTTATGACGGGGGACTCGGATTTATGTTCAAATGGAACATGGGATGGATGAATGATTATCTAAGGTTTATAAGCATGGACCCTTTATACAGGAAATATCACCACAATGACCTGACCTTCTCTCTTATGTATGCGTACTCAGAAAATTTCTTACTTGTACTGTCCCATGACGAAGTGGTGCACGAAAAATGCTCCATGATAAACAAGATGCCTGGAAGCTACTATCTGAAGTTTGCCGGATTGAGGGTAAGCTATGGATATATGTACGGCCACCCCGGTAAAAACCTGCTGTTTATGGGGGGCGAGTTTGGTCAATTCAAAGAATGGGATTACAGACAGAGCCTGGACTGGCACCTTATGGACCATGACATGCACCGCAAGCTAAGAGATTTTGTAAGGGACCTTAACAGGCTTTACAGGGAAGAGAAGTCACTTTCACAACTTGACTACAGCCTTGAAGGCTTTGAATGGATAGACTGCAGCGACACTGATCACAGCGTTGTGATCTTTTTAAGGCGCAGCAGAAACAACAAGGATTTCCTCATATTCGTCTGCAATTTTACCCCTGTTATGTACAGTAACTATCGGATAGGTGTCCCTGATGACACATACTACAGGGAGATACTCAACAGCGATGCCTCATATTATGGGGGAGAAAACATTGGTAACCTGGGAGGGATCAAAGCCGAACAAATAGAATATCACCACATGCCCTTTTCTGTCCGTCTGGTTGTTCCTCCCATGGCTGTGCTGGTGCTGAAACCTGATTATGATGAAAACCCTGGAGGTGGCGGTTATGAACATGAATGAATACGGTAAACTTGTGAATTACGTTTATGAATACTGCAACAAGGCAATGGTCACGCCAAATGAAATATCACAACTCTTGGAAGAACTCAACCTGGATGTGCTTGAGAAATACTTTGATACGACACCCGGAACCTATGTGCTCAAAAGAAACGGTTCCGTTGAGAGGTTTGATCAGGAAAAACTCTATGTAAGTATAGGCTGTGCATCCGATGCAATAGATGAACCACTTACCAGCAGTGACATCCATAATATTGCGGTTAAAGCACTCAAATCCCTGGAAAAGGGAAGGGTAAATATAATACCTACATACCTTATAAGGCGGGAGGTATTAAATGCAATGTCCGATCTGGGTTTTGAAGATGTTCATGACAAATACAGTATTTTTACCGGCACCCGCTCCCGGTAGGCAGCACTTACTTTCGCTCCTGTTCGAGACTTCCTGAATATGCTATGGACGCTCCAACAGCTGTAGCATACTCTGCATTTACCGGTATGTGGAATTTTACATCAAACAGTTTTTCCATACTTTCAAAGATGTCTGCCGACTGCGGAACATTTGCAAGGTTTCCGGTCAGCACTACATCACTTGTTTTGTGGATGCGTGTTGCAAAAACAGCCAGCATTCCTATGGTCTGAAACACCAGGTTTATTATTCCCAGTGCTATATCCTCCCTTGAAGCTAGGTCACTTATCTTACCGAAGTTTGATGCAGTTGTTTCAGAAGACAGCCCCTCTACCTTATCCCTTGTAATATCACCGATAGCAAGGTCCACATTTGCCAGGTTACCATTGCGCGCGGTGTCTATCAGGTCATCAAAATTCCTTACATTAAGCATCCTGTTTGACAGCCCCAGCAGTGTTCCTCCTCCTACCCCGGTTCCTCCTATGTGTTCAACGCTGTTTTTGTCCGCCATAACCAATGCGGTACCCGTTCCCATACTCACTATAATGGCCCTGGGAAGACCGCTTAAAAACAGCCCTCCCAGTCCTGTAGCATTGAACTCGTCAACCTTCCGGGTAGAAATCCCGTGAAGGTCTCCGGCTATAAAGGAAGCCCCTACCCCGGTTATCATAACCCTGCCTATTTCATCCAGTGCAAGGGAATTCTCACTGAGGAACTTGCCAAATGCCCCATAAACCGAAGCTATGGGATCTGTAGCCCTCACCAGCAGAGGACTGAAAACCCTGTCTCCGTCATAACCTGCTATCTTGGTAGTGCTTCCTCCGATATCAATCCCGATAATCCCTGGCATTTCACATAACCCCTTTTAATACAATCCTACAATTCTCTCCTGGTCTTCCTCACAGCAAGAACAACAGGTGTCACCAGGAGTACAGCCGCAGCCAGTTCAAGCGGGGCATTTGGCAGCGAAAGACCAAAAACGGCAACAAACGGAGAAACTCCCTCAAGCCCGATTGCTTCAAGAAACCGCCTGGCATAAAGTATATATATCATACCAAGAACTCCTATTGTATTGGTCAATGTGCCTGCAGCTGCAGCAAGTCCTGTAGCAAGACCGGCTCTCTTTTCCCTGAATACTCCCAAAAGACCCCTGTATGCATAGTATGTCACAATCCCGATAAGTATCCTTGGAAGTACAGAAACCAGTGGATTTAAAAATGCAAATGCTATGGGCAGCGGCGTGATTGTTGCCGTATACAGGCTGAAGAGTCCGAATATCAGACCTACAAACCCTCCCACTATAGGACCTTCCAGTATTGCGCCTATTATTACAGGTATGTGCATGAATGTAATCTGTACCTGCAGGCCAGGTACCAGCATAAATGCAAGCGGTGTATAATTAAGGCCTACAGACAATGCCGAAAGAATTCCGGCAGTAGCTATCCGCCTGATATTCAGGCGGTTCTTCGAAATGCTGTTGTTCATAATCTACCTCCGTTCTTATTCCCCTTTACAGGAATATAAGTCGAATACTTTAAAATCAAGGGGTCATGTCCGGTTTCACCAGGTGAATACCGGCTTGCAAAGGTTCCATTCCTGGTAAGGCTATGGACCTTATGCATATATGCAGGGCGGAGAAAACTCCGCCCGGTGCATGCTGTTTATTCGGTGCCAAAGAGGTATTTTGCAAAATCTGATTCAGGGTCAATAACAAGTGTGGTCTTATCCCTGAGCGTAACCTTATATGCCTGCAGTGTCCTCCAGAACTGATAGAATTCCGGATCCCTGTTATACGCTTCGGCATAGATCTTTAACGCTTCAGCCTCCCCTTCACCCCTGAGTTCTTCAGCCTTCTCATATGCCTCGGCTTCAATGATGGTTGCTTCCTTGTCTGCAGACGACCTTATCTTCTGTGCCTCCTCCTTGCCTTCAGAACGGTACTTTGATGCAGCCCTCTGTCTTTCAGTCCTCATCCTGTTGAATATATTATTGTAGTTCTCTTCGGGAAAATCAGTTCTCTTAATCCTTATGTCCGCAATCTCCACCCCGAAGTCCTTAAGTTCGCTGTTGGAACTCTCGGCAATATCCTTGAGCATGCCCATTACATACTCCTTATCAGAAACCACAATATGATGGTCAACCTTTCCGATTTCTTCGTTAAGCTTGGAGTAGACAATATCATCTATCCTTGTATGCGCCCTTGGTTC
>CAYYGK010000174.1:0-5724 GCA_964471145.1 uncultured Eubacteriales bacterium
AACCGAAAAAATGTATAAGCTGCAATCAATGTAATAAAAAGTGTCCCATGAGCCTTAATGTACAAGAACTTGTCAAGCAAGGAATAATAGCAGATGCTGACTGCATCCTATGGATGAATGTATTGATGTTTGCCCTAAGGATGTTATAAGCTATACATTTAGCAGCTGACAAAAGGGCAAGGATGCGACACAGGGGTGCTAAGGTCATCAAAGTCGAGTAGCCGAAGATTCACAACTCCAAGCCCTCACTGAAACATCCACTTGACATTCTCATGCCTTATTTTAAAATATTTCTGAAAATCATACCTCCAAACAAGCCTTCGAGTATCGTAAGCACGCCGATGTTAGTGCCTGCAATGGTCATTAGGTTTACATCCTTGATGAAATATTCAACCAATAACAAAAGAACAAGTAAAGCCGCAGAAATTACTCTGCTTTTGATTTTAAAACCTAAAGCCAGAAGATAACCAATGACAACGAATATTGCAAGAACAATAATACTATTAAACATACAGTCAACCCCCTTGTATAATCTACATCATTATATCACGGGATACGTGAATCGGCAAATTCAACCAGGACTACTGATGTGCACCCGGAAATATTATGTGGCTTGACAAATACACTCCTTTTGGGCCATAATTAGATTGTATATAATATTAGCCAAGGAGAAGGCTATGTCATACATTAAACGTGATTTGGAAAAAAAAATACTGGACCTTTCAAAGGAATATGCTTCCTTACTTTTAACAGGTCCGCGTCAGGTCGGCAAAACAACCATGCTCAGAACCCTTGCAAAGGAAGACCGTGAATATGTCACAATGGATGATTTTGAAGAACGCAGGCTGGCTAAAACCGACCCAGCGCTGTTTTTACAACTTCACAAGCTACCCATCATGATTGATGAGGTGCAATATGCACCAGAATTATTTTCATGTATAAAAATTGCTGTTGATGAAGGTGCGAGACCAGGCTCTTTTTGGATGACCGGTTCGCAGTCCTTCCCGTTAATGGAGTTGGCGCAGGAGACATTAGCCGGGCGTATTGCTATTTTGCATATGCCTTCACTATCTCAGCATGAGATTTACGGTAGAGGTGAAAACAAACCGTTTACTCTTGACCTGGATTGTTTAAAAAGCCGTAAAGCAACCGGTAAACCCACAGACGTAAATGGTATTTACCAACGAATTTGGTATGGCTCTATGCCGGGGCATATCAGCGGTAAATTTACCGACAGGCAGGTTTTCTATTCAAGTTATGTCCGAACTTATATTGAGCGTGATGTTGGAGAGATGGTTGAGAGTATTGACAAGTTATTATTTCAGGATTTCATTCGTGCTGCTGCCTGCCGCACAGGGCAGATGCTCAATGTTCATGCTATTGCCGTTGACATAGGGGTATCTGATGATACCGCTAAACGCTGGCTTGCGATATTGGGAAAATCGGATGTGATTTTCTATCTGCGTCCTTACTCAAATAATTTACTCAAACGCACAGTCAAAACTCCCAAGATGTATTTCTTTGATACAGGACTTGTAGCATATATAACTAAATACTCATCGCCTGAGGTGCTAGCAAGCGGTGCAATCAATGGTGCAATTCTGGAAAACTATGTGGTATCTGAAATAATAAAGACCTGCCACAACGACGCCACGGAATGCCTTGTATGGTATTACAGGGACAAGAATAACCGGGAGATTGACCTGGTGCTTGAAGATGACGGTGTGCTGCACCCGATAGAAATAAAGCGTTCGGTCAATCCCGGCAGAGGAACTACAGGCATCTTAAGCCTGCTTGACAAGGGCTCTGTTCCTCGAGGCAACGGCGGGGTTATCTGTATGAGACCTGAACTGTCAGCCATTAATGCGAATAACTATATCATACCCGCATGGATGATTTAACCAGTTGCTTCAGCTACCTATTTGTTCTTCATGTAATCCCTGTAAAAATTCTCTACCGACCTGTCATATGTTTTTTCAGCTTCTTTTGAGAAGAAACAGCCCGGAACCTCACCCATTTTCCTGTGGTATGTAATACATTCGCAGCATTTGCCGCGGCGTGAACAAGGATAGGTACAGGTGCATTGGACATTTGAATCACAGGACATTCTGGATCCCTCCTTCAAATAAGACTATATATGATTCGACAATGATTGTATCATAGTATCGGTATCTATGACAGCGAAATGATTCAAAAAAATACCTAAGTTATCCTCTTCCGTTGAACCATACATCTGCATTCACAGGTCCTGATAAAGACTTGTACCGGAGGCGGGTGAATTTAAGATAGTGTCTGGGTATGAGAACCTGTCTGCTGCCGGTTGATATTTTCATTTCACCGCTTATATCATCCACAAAGAGGCTGTCCTCCGGCTCGGGTGATATTTGAAGCCATATCTTGAATATACTGCTTCCGGTATTGTGGATGAAAAACGAATATGAACTCAGGTGCAGGGTGTCAACTGTCAGAGCGGTCCCTGTCCCGGTTCCGCCTTTTATCTGTGTTTTTAATTCTATGACTGTCTCGGTGGTGATTGCTGTGATAGTACCTGTTGCCGTAAAAGTTCCTGTAATCTCAAGTCTTCCGGATGTATCGGTTTTTACGGCTCTGGTTCTCCTCCCGTCGTATCCGAAGATCTGGACTTCAAGCTGACTGGCTACATTATTGAAAACAAGGTTGTTAGGCATTGAGATTTCCCCTTTGCAGTTATTTCATACCTGGGCCTGGAACCAAACTTGCAAGCATGTTTGTCTTTCCGTAAAATAAGGTTTGAATGCCAACCTTGAATAAAACCCGTATTTTCGGGGCACTATTGCTTCAACAGCACCCGGTGGGATATTGCAGACCCCTTCTTCATTGTAGACAGCATTACCGTCAGGGCTTAGCTGTACTGAAATAATCGCCGGATTCCTGCCGGTATTGCGAACAAAGAAAGTATACATTGAGTAGGAGGAAGTGTTCACCCAGTCAGAGAACATGTTCCCGTTGCAGGTTTCATACATCCTTACAGTGTTTTTGGTCTTTCTTGATTCAAGTATAAACACTTTCTTGTGTGAACATGTAAGCTTTAATAAAGGTCTGACATTCCTCCTGTAGATGTATGCCGAAGAGTAGAATTTTTTTACTCCTGTATCATTATCAGCAGGAACCAGCATAAGCCCGTAGTTCATTCCGGATACCCATGACTTTGCCAGTGCGGTTATGTTCCACGCATACCACCCGGTTTCACCGACGCTTAGGGTTTCTCCGCTGACAGCCCTGTCAATTTGCGGAAGGACATTCCAGGTTGTATCTTTGCAGGACCATTCTGAAACGACAAGAAAAGGTGTTATCCGGCAGGCAGACGGGATACCTGTTGCTGAAACCTTGTACATTTTCAAAACGGCTCTTTCTATAACCGAGTAATCAGTTATGCCGTTTAGATCAAACCTGAGCAGAATGCAAAACATGTCTTTTTTATTAGTATTGCCTGCATAAAGGTACTGCGAACCTGTAAAAACCTCATCCGGCTTCCTGCTTGAAATGTAGATATCCTTTTTCACACCCAGTACCAGATTATTCACATTCAGCTCCCTATGAAGAATGATTTATATATAACATTATATTTTCATAAACGTGCCAGCATTCGTTTTTGTTCAGTCAGGTAACAAATCAAAAAGGTAAACATAATATATATTAAGACTATATTATGGGAAGTGAATCAGATGCCAAATAACCTTATTTTCAACAATGTTGCCAGTCAGCTTCTAACTCAGATTTATGGACAGAACGCCGGAAGTGCGGTTGCCATACAGACAGACTCCTCAGGCAGGATGCTTGTGGCAGGTACTGTTACCTCTTTTGTAGAGGCAGGTACAGTCACCTCGTATATTGAAGCAGGTACCATTACTGCATATGTAGGTAATACTCTAACAGCTGTTGTTGATGCGGGAACAGTAACTTCATATGTGCAGGCGGGTACTATTACAGCATATGTCGGCAATACAATTACTGCAATTGTCGATGCCGGTACGATTACTGCATTTACATCGGCCGGGTTTTCTGAAACAAATCAGACTTATGACAACCTGACTGCTACAGCTTCATTTACTGCTTTTACGATAGATACATCAAAGCAGAGCATGTATTCATTTTATGTTTTTAACAACCATCCTACGGCAGCCATTACTGCATTTTTGCAGATTTCACCCAGTACAACCGACCCGTATTTCACAAACGACCCATCAGGTGCCACATCTATATCTGCAGGCAATATGAACATCCTTGTAGCGGAAAAATTCCTGCAGTATACCAGGCTTATTCTCCAGACAGGACCGGATACAGGTTCAGCAGTCGTATACTTCAACGGGCAGACGTAACAACAGGATATTTATCATGGAACAGTGAGAAAAATATGCGGCTTTTTCGCAGCAGTTTTTCTCACTTTTTCAGGCTGTGTGACATATAAATTTATTGGGGTGATCATTATGACGCTGAGCCTGTGTATGATTGTAAAAAATGAAGAGGATAATCTTCCGAGGTGTTTAGACAGTGTAAAAGACATCGTGGATGAAATGATTATAGTGGATACGGGTTCTTATGATTCTACAGTCAGTATTGCCCATTCATACGGCGCAAAGGTATATCATTTTCCGTGGAACGGAAGTTTCAGTGATGCAAGAAACCATTCCCTGAGCCATGCTGCCGGGGACTGGATACTCTTTATGGATGCAGACGATGAGCTGGAAAGTTCTGACCGGGAAGCCGTCCTGGAACTGGTTGAAAAAGACGAAGCGGATGCATACTTTTTTAAGACAGTAAGCTATATAGGCGATACTCCAGGTCTTGATTCAATGAACAACCTTAACATAAGGCTTATGAAAAACGGCAGGGGATATCATTTTTCCAAGGCAATTCACGAGCAGATTTATTCTAACATAAAGAATATTAATCCTGAAGCAAAAATACTCAATGAAGACATCACAGTTTATCATTACGGCTACCTTAACAGAAATATCCGCAACAAGGATAAGAGGAAAAGGAATATCTCCATACTTAAGAAGGAGCTTAAAGAGAATCCTGAATACGCATTTGGTCTGTTCAACCTGGGAAACGAATACATTGCCCTGGGCGATAACCGCAAAGCGCTTGAATGCTATGAAAAGTCCTTTTTAAAATTTGACCCGTGCCAGGGATTCAGCTCCAAGCTGCTGCTTAAAATGGCCGGCTGCTACCTCAATACGGGAAGGTATGATGATGCGCTTAAAATTGTTGAAAAAGGCATGCTGCACTACCCCGGCTTTACCGAGCTTGAGCATTTAAGAGCTACTGTATTTTACATACAAAAGAAGTACTCACTTGCCATAAGGCATCTTGAAAGATGCCTTGAGATGGGAGACAGCAGTCTGGATTTGAGTATGATAGAAGGCTCGGGAAGCTACAGGGCATATCACCTTCTGGGGGATATCTACCACAGCATGAAAGACTACCAGATGGCTGAGCAAAACTACTTGAAGGCATTGAAGTGCTGTCCTGCATTTACCACATCACTTGTTAAGCTTGCAAGGAACTTTTCCGCAATGAATGCGGGCTACGGAAGAGTAAAAGAGATTCTTAAAGAACTTGAGGATACCGGCATACCCGGGTTTTATTGTATCGTATACCAGGCTATGATGAAAGAAAGATACTATAAACTCGCTATAGAATATATTGATATGGATATCAAAAGGCAGGGCAGGCTGCCTT
>CAYYGK010000175.1:0-5705 GCA_964471145.1 uncultured Eubacteriales bacterium
GTATACGTTACGCCTGTAGGAATCGGTCGAAGACAGGTGCACGGCCTTTAAATATTTTTTCAGGTGGCTGGGTAATGGCATATACTGCGCTGTACAGACAATACAGACCTCGTGTTTTTGATGACATAGTAGAACAGCATCATGTGGTAAGGACCCTCAAGAACAGCATACAGACGGGTCATATTGCACATGCATACCTGTTCTGCGGAACAAGGGGTACCGGAAAGACATCTACTGCGCATATACTTGCGAGGGCGGTAAACTGCCTGGAACCGCAAGAAGGAAATCCCTGCAACAGCTGTGAAATCTGCAGCGGAATAATGTCCGAAGGCATACTTGATGTACTTGAGCTTGATGCCGCTTCAAACAACAGCGTTGACAATATAAGAGATATAAGGGACGAGGTTGCTTATTCCCCTACCCATGCAAAATACAAGGTGTATATTATTGATGAGGTTCATATGCTTTCGTCCGGGGCTTTCAATGCACTGCTTAAGACCCTTGAAGAACCCCCGTCACATGTCATTTTCATACTTGCAACAACAGAACCCCACAGGCTGCCGGCAACAATACTTTCAAGGTGCCAGCGATACGATTTTCACCGTATTTCAATAAAAGGTATCGTTGGAAGGCTTTCTGCAGTCTGCACAGAAAACAGTGTTTCTGCAGAGCCGCAGGCACTTAAGCTCATATCCGCAAAAGCAGACGGGGCCCTGAGAGATGCCCTGAGCATACTTGATCAATGTGTGTCCGCAGGATATGAAAAGATTACGCCCGATTCGGTACTTTCAATAACAGGTGCTGTTGATTATTCTTTCCTTTCCTCTCTTGCGTCATATATATCAAAAAGTGACGTTAAGGGAGTTTTGGACAGTATCCACAGCCTTTACATGGAAGGCAGGGATATACGCTACTTTACATCCGATCTGATCGCCTACTACAGGAACATTTTGGTATACAAGATAACCGGCAGTGATTCCTATATTGAACATTTTCCCTCAGATGTCAGGAATAAAATAAAGTCACTGTCGGGTGCAACGCCAAAAGATGAATTAACATCCGCGATAAGAGAGCTTTCATCCCTTGAAGCCGAGCTTAAATGGGCCGGGAACCGCAGGATTCTGCTGGAAGTTACCCTCATAAAGCTTTGTGAAGGTATAGCCCCTGAAAAAGGAACGCTCTCTGAGCGCATCACCGCACTTGAGAAAAGGATTGAATCCCTTTCAGCCCATAGAATACAGCCTGTCAGGAATAAGGTATCAGAAGCTGCACCTTTAAAAAAAGAACAGGAAAGCTGCAAATATACCCCTGGCCCGTCTGCACCCCATACCGGCGGGAAACCTCTGGAATGCTGGAGAAAAATACTTGATGCATTAAAATCGGAGGGTAAAATGGCGCTGTATGCCAATCTGCTGGATGCAAAGGCGTATGAGCGTGACGGTGTAGTTGAGCTTAATCTTAACAGCATGGCATTTCAAACAATCACAAAACAGGAAAATACCACCCATCTGGAAAAACTGTTGTCCAATGAACTAAAGAAGCAGATAAAAATCAAAGCCGTCAAACCTTCAACACAGAGTAACAAAGACAATGTGGATAAAGGGGAACAACTGATTGAAAAGGGCAGACAGCTGGCTGAGCAGTTTGGTGTTCCTCTTGAAGTTATTGACGAGTAATATGTGGTAGGAAAATCTTTAAAAGAGAGGTGTAATTTATGGCAAGAGGCGGATTCCCAGGTGGAGGAGGCCTGGGAGGAAAGAACCTTAACAAGATGTTGAAGCAGGCGCAGAAGATGCAGGAAGACATGAAGAAAGCGCAGGAAGAGCTTGGGGGCAAAACTGTTGAAGCTTCCTCCGGGGGAGGAGCGGTTAAAGTTGTTGCAACAGGAAATAAGGAAATAAAGGAAATAATAATTGACCCGGATGTTGTAGACCCGGACGATGTTGAGATGCTTCAGGATCTGGTGCTGGCTGCTGTCAATTCAGCACTCCTGAAAGCAAATGAGCTTGCAGACGAAGAATTGGGCAGGATAAGCGGCGGAATGGGGCTGCCGGGTATGTTCTGATTTTTTCCGGGGAGGTATTATGTGATGGGTTTTTATGCTGAACCTGTAGCCATACTAATAGAGGAATTTGAAAAGCTTCCGGGGATAGGACACAAGACAGCTCAGAGGCTTACCTTCCATGTTCTGGGGCTTCCGTCCGAAAGAGCTCAAAGACTGGGGAACTCCATAATTGATGCGCATTCAAGAATACGCAGTTGTTCCATATGCTTCAATCTTACCGAAAAGGACCCCTGTGGTATCTGCACCAGCAGTTCCAGGGACAGGTCTTTAATCTGTGTAGTGGAGGACCCCAGGGATGTTGTTTCAATGGAAAGAATACGTGAATACAAGGGCCTCTACCACGTACTACACGGAGTTATATCCCCTATGGAAGGCACCGGGCCTGATGATATAAGGGTCAAGGAACTCCTTTCAAGGTTAAGAGATGGTTCCGTTTCGGAAGTAATACTGGCCACTGACCCTAACATAGAAGGAGAGGCTACATCCATGTACATAGCAAAACTTGTCAAGCCGCTCGATATAAAGGTTACAAGGATTGCTCACGGAATACCGGTGGGCGGGGACCTTGAATACGCGGATGAAGTAACACTGGCACGGTCCCTTGAGGGTCGCCGTGAGATTTGATAACCCTGGAATTATATACCTCTTACTATGCATTTCTTTACGTAATCAGAAACCGAATTTGCCATTTTTTTAAGTGTGTTACCGTGATGGGGAGGCTTAAGCTGCCGATAGTCGATTATATCCCCTTTCACAACCGGCCGGAACTGCTGAAGTGCATACATCCTGGCTCCTTTTATATAGTCCGCCATTTCCAGTATGTCTTCCTCCCTGAGCTGAGGTACAACCGTTGTCCTGAATTCGTATTCTATACCGCTGTTCATAATTATATCAATGCTTTCCTCTATGGACCTGGTATCAACCTGTACGCCGCATATTTCGTCATACATACGGTAGGGTGCCTTTACATCCATAGCAATATAATCTACAAGCCCCCTGTATAACAGGTCTTTAATAACATCGGGACATGACCCGTTGGTGTCAAGCTTTAAGTTGTATCCCAATGTCTTAACCTTTTGCATAAAAATCCTCAGCCCCTGCTGAAGCGTTGGCTCCCCGCCGCTTATGACAAGGCCTTCAAGGAAACCCTTTCTCTTTTTCAGGAACTCAAATATTTCCCTGGATTCGTACTTTCTCAACACAGCTTTTTGACATAAAAGAACCCTGTTATGGCAGTAAAAGCAGTCAAAATTACATCCTGGGGTGAACACCACAGCAGCAATCCTGCCGCTGTAGTCCACCAGGGAATTCTTTTGTAGTCCGGTTATTTTCATTCCGCATTCCAAAAACGCTTCATCATGCTCTCTGCGGCACCTTGTCAGCAATTCGGAATTTCCTGCGGTTTCTGTATTCTTCCCGCTTGCCTTCATTATAGTTTTTCACAGGTCGCAGGTATCCCGTGACCCGTGACCACACCTCCGTTTCCTCCCCGCATTGCGGACAGTTGAAATGCTCTCCTTTTATATACCCGTGTGTGTTGCATACGCTGAATGTAGGTGTAATGGATATATAGGGCAGCTTGTACCTGCCGAATATCTTCTTTATAAGGGACTTACAGGCCTCTGTGTCATCAATGCTCTCTCCCAGATACAGATGGAGAACAGTGCCCCCCGTGTAAAGGCTTTGCAGCTCATCCTGCAGCTCAAGCACCTCAAATATGTCATCGGTATAGTCAACCGGCACCTGGGTGGAGTTTGTATAATAAGGCACCTCTTCGCCTGCAGTGATAATATCAGGATACCTTTCCTTATCCAGTCTTGCCAGCCTGTAGGCCGTACCTTCAGCAGGGGTTGCCTCCAGGTTGTAAACATGCCCTGTTTCCTCCTGAAAGTCAAGAAGTATCTTTCTTAAGTAATTCATAATCTCCACAGCGAATTCCTGTCCCCCGGTGCTGGTTATATCGGTTCCCATAAAATTCAGGACAGCTTCATTCATGCCAATTATACCAATTGTGCTGAAATGGTTAAACCAGTACTCACCTGTTCTTTCCTTTATGTCATGCAGGTAGTTCTCCGAGTAAGGATAAAGACCCCAGTCTGTCTGCTGTTCAATTATCTTTCTTTTGATTTCAAGAGATGTCCTTCCTGTCTGTGCAAGCCTCCACAGCCTTGCCTTGAATTCATTAACAGTGTCTGACTGATAACCTATCCTTGCCAGGTTAATAGTAAAAACACCTATAGAACCGGTAAGGGGATTGCTTCCAAAAAGGCCCCCTCCCCTCTTTCTTAGTTCTTTTGTGTCCAGTCTGAGCCTGCAGCACATGGAAACCGCGTCTTCCGGCGAAAGGTCTGAATTCACATAGTTTGCAAAGTAGGGTACCCCGTATTTGCATGTAATTTTTATAAACTCGTCAGCAACGGGGCTGTCCCAGTCGAAATCTTCGGTTATGTTAAGGGTTGGTATGGGGAATGTAAATACCCTTCCCTTTGAGTCGCCTTCCAGCATTACCTGACAGAAAGCCATATTGAAGATATCCATTTCTTTCTGGAAGTCCTGATATTTCTCCTCCATGAACTCTCCGCCGATTATTACAGGCTGGTCTGTCAGTGCCTGCGGTACCTTAAGGTCAAAGGTAAGGTTTGAAAACGGGCACTGGAATCCTACCCTGGTCGGAACATTTATGTTGAATATGAACTCCTGGAGAGCCTGCTTTACCTGCTTGTAATCCAGCGCATCATATCTTATAAACGGAGCGCAATATGTATCTATGCTGGACCATGCCTGTGCTCCTGCCGTTTCCCCCTGTGTGGTAAATGTGGAGTTCACAATCTGACCCAGGAATGAACGAAGGTGCTTTGCAGGCTTGCTCTCCACCTTGCCCGAAACACCGCCGAAGCCATTCATAAGCAGCTGCCTTAAATCCCAACCCGCACAATAAGGACCAAAAAAGCCCAGGTCATGTATGTGACAGTCCCCGCTTTCATGGGCCTCCCTGACTTCATCCGAATAAACCTCATGCAGCCAGTATTTCTTTGTGAATACCTCTCTGACATAGTTATTAAGGCCGTTTACGCTCTTATGGGTATTTGCATTCTCCTGTATGTGCCAGTCTTTGTCCCCCAGGTAATCTGAGAACATATCTATTGTAGCCCCGATAAGTGCATTAATTTCACGTGCACTCTTTCTCTTTTCCCTGTAAAGTATGTATGCCTTTGCCGTACGGGCATGTCCGTTTTCTATAAGGACCTTTTCCACCAGGTCCTGTATCCCCTCTACATCAGGAATTTTATCAGCATACTTAAGATTAGCCATGTCAATGACCTGCCGGCAAAGCTCCTCTGATTTCTGAAAATCATCCCCTCCGCATGCCGCCGCAGCCTTGAATATTGCCCATGTGATTTTTTCAGGCTGGAACTTCTCAGTCTTGCCGTCTCTTTTCCTTATCCGTGTCAGCATATCGTTCCTCTCCTCCGTGAATAATAGGAAGCCGGAGATAGTTTGCCGGCCCCCAATAAAGGTGTCATGTCCTGTAAGCTTGTACAAATGGTAATACTCATTATACACCCATCTCCAAAAATAAACAACTATATGTTGTATGTTTTTTTTTTAAGATACTACAAGTTGTGTTTTAGCCCGTTTT
>CAYYGK010000176.1:0-5704 GCA_964471145.1 uncultured Eubacteriales bacterium
AAGGCAGGATTGACAAGATGCTAAATCCCCCACTGCCGGCAGGTGCTGTAATGTATCTCATCAATGCAATATACTTCAAAGGTGATTGGACACAGCAGTTTGACAGGGATAAGACTTTTGACGGAACGTTTACTTCAGAAGACGGAAGCCGCAGCGATATAAAAATGATGTCCAGGAAGGATACGGCTGACTATGGCAGGGGAGACGGCTTCAAGGTACTGCGCTTGCCGTACGGCAAGGGCAGGACAGCCATGTACCTGATACTCCCCGATGAAGGGACACCCGTTAATGATTTTGTGGGTACACTTACTGCCGACAATTGGCAAATAATCAGGGGCAGTATTCAAGAAACTGAGGACGTTGTTGTGCAGATACCCCGCTTCAAGCTTGAATACGGCACAAAGGAACTCAACACCGCACTTAAAAAAATGGGTATGGGAATTGCATTTACAGGTGCTGCCGATTTTTCGGGCATAATGGGAGGCATATTTATAAACAGGGTACTGCACAAGGCATTCATTGAGGTAAATGAAGAGGGAACAGAAGCTGCAGCTGCAACAATTGTAGAGATGCTAAAGAGCGCTGCGGTAGAGCCTATAACCTTCATTGCAGACAGGCCTTTTATTTTCCTTATAGCTGACGAGGAAGAGGATAATGTACTGTTTATGGGCAAGGTGATGTCACTTTAAAAAGCTATTTGATATCAACAATAGCCATGGTTATGTCATCACACTGGCTTTTCATATCACTGCAGGCAAAATCCATGGCGCTGTTAATAATTGTATTGAGGAGAGCCTTTGAGTCCATACCTCCCTTGAGGAGGATTTCAAGCAGTCTCTCCTCTCCATACTGTTGTCTGCTGTTGTTTTGCACTTCCATTATGCCATCGGTATAGTAGAAGATGTGGTCTCCCCTTATTAAGTTTGCCTTCCTGTCGCTGTAACCGGGTTTTTCGGTCCAGTTGCTTATTGGTATCCCCGGTGACCTTAATATCTGGAACCTGTCTTTCCCGAATATGAAAGGGCTTCCACTGTGGCCTGCATTTGCATAGGTCATCTCCATTGCTTCAAGGTTCAGGATTGAATAGAACACCGTTATATACAGGTCGGAATCAAACATGTTCTTGTTAAAGTCCTTAAACAGTGACTGTAATGCAAAAGAGGGTGACAGGGTTTCCCTGTCCAGTGCTGAATTTACAAATACCGTTAACAGAGACGCCGGAATCCCGTGTCCTTTAACGTCAGCTATAAGCATACCCGTATGGCTGGAATCAATATGGAAGAAGTCAAGGTAATCGCCGCCTATTGTCTCACAGGGTATATACGTGTATGAAAAGCGCAGTTTTTCGTTTTCCTGCTCCCTGGGCAGCATGCTGTACTGTATTTTTCTTGCCATACTGATATCATTCATCAGTCTGTTCTGCTGGTTCAAAAGACTGTCCTGTATCCTGCGCATTTCGGAAATATTTCTTAGCACCTCAACTACTGCGAGTATTTCACCGTTTTTATTTTTTATCGGGGAACTCATTACCGAATAGATGCTGCCGTCTATGTGTTCTTGCTTCCGGTGTGGCCTGCCGTCAAACACCGAGCGCCGGGAAATGCAGTTTTCACATGGATGGTCACGCCCTATTGCATGGTAGCATTTCATGCCCAGACCTTCATTTCCGAAAGTTTCAGTCATGGAACGGTTCATGAACAGTACATTGTCGTTGCGGTCCAACACCCTTACCCAGTCATCCATGCCATTTATAATGTCTTCAAGAAACATTCTGTTGTCTTCTGCGGTTGTAAAAACCTCTGCAAGTTTCATATTATCTCCCTGAGTGTGTATGTTTCATTATTAATAATACCAGAATGAAGGCAAGCCGGCAATGAATAAGGGTGAATATGAATAAAGGTGTGATATTAATGTACATAAATGCTACAGACCTAAAGAACAAACTGGGTGAATACCTTGATATATGCTTAACACAGGATGTAATAATTACCCGTTACGGTCGCAAAATTGCATTTCTTCGTGGTCTCAGGAATGGAAATATTGTCGGGGAAGTATCAGGTGCGTATAATTTTGAGGACACTTCAAGCAGTCTTGGGACAATGACATGCAGGGAATTCAAGAGGCTTTCAGCAAATACTGATGAAAGATGCGAATTCATCGATGGTCATGTTTATTTCCTTGCATCTCCAAGTGTTCAACATCAGCATGCATCTTCCAAATTGTTTGCGGTTTTTGTAAACTGGTTTGAAGGTAAAAAGTGTGTTCCATATTATGCCCCCTTTGATATCACCCTTAACCTGCAAAAAAAGGACCCTGATGTTGTGCAGCCAGATATAAATGTAATATGCGACCTCGAAGAGCATATGGATGAAACGGGATACTATATGGGTGTGCCTTCACTTGTGGTTGAAATCCTGTCCAAATCAACCAGAAGAAAGGATATGATAACTAAACTTAATCTGTATATGAGTTCAGGTGTAAAAGAATATTGGATTGCTGATCCGGATAATAAGCAAATAACAGTATATCTTTTTGATCATAATGACATTAAGGCACATAGAACCTTTTTGTCGGGCATGACATGTGAATCATTCCTTTTTGACGGGCTTAATGTGAAACTGGACGCTGTTTTCATGAACTGAGAAATACAGTGTTTCCATCTATTTAGAATGACTGCCGGAGATTCATGCTACAACGACAATAGCTCACCTGAAGAACCTGATTTCTATTAAGGTATTATCCTTCATGAAAGTAAAGAGTAATATTCTGTATTGCTGCGGTAATAATATAGAATACGCAGGTTATGCGGAATTTACAATAAGGATATTGAAATGGAACAGGTGGGAAACAAGGAAAAAACCTATGTGAACACAAAGAACCCTGTTGCGCTTAATATACTGGCAGAAAAGCTATATGCCCTGATAAAAGGTGCCATCGAAAACGGGTACAGGTCCATAGTGTTTTTATGCATTGGGACCGACAGGTCAACAGGTGACAGTCTGGGACCTCTTGTCGGCTATAAGATAAATGGACTGGCTGGAGAAGGTGTTTTTGTCTACGGTACTCTTGAAAAACCTGTACATGCCAAAAACATAGAAACCACAATGAAGGAGATCAGGGAAAGGTGTCCTTTTCCATATATAGTTGCAGTAGATGCATGTCTTGGGACTATGGAACATGTGGGATATATTGCAGTAGGAAAAGGAGCCATAAAGCCTGGAGCAGGAGTGAAGAAGGAACTTGAACCTGTTGGACACATGCATGTGACGGGCATAGTGAACTTTGGGGGGTTTATGGATTTTTTTATACTGCAGAACACCCGTCTTGGAACCGTAATGAAGATGGCGGACATCGTATCTGCAGGGATACGATATGCTGTCAGGAGAATGAGCAGAGAATATTCTGCATGATTCTACGAAAAAAAACAGACTTTTTTGCGCCCCTCCCTTATAATATAATTAAAGGTGTACTGAGCAGAATTCTATGGGAGGGTTTTCAATGCAAAAAAAAGGCAATTTGGTTTTGGGGGGGATTCTGATTGCAGTTGGTGCCATACTGCTGCTTGCAAGGCTTGACGTGTTAGATTTTAGGAAGATTATTTCTAATTACTGGGCCTTCCTGTTCATAATCATACCGGGCCTGCTGTTCCACTACGGCTTCTGGGCTTGGGGGAAGAAAGAGCCTGGGCTGCTGGTACCGGGGGGAATACTGCTTGTCATTGGCATTACCCTGCAGCTGTCTTATTCATTTGAACTGTGGGATATACTATGGCCGGGTTATATACTTGCTGTTGCATTCGGCCTTTTTGAACTGTACCTTTACGGCTCACGGGACAAAGGCCTGCTGGTTGCTGCAAGCATACTCGGAGGTCTGTCATTAATATTTTTCATTTCATTTTCACTTGGCGGTATTTTAGGCAGCGGACTTAGAAAAATTATACTTCCCTGTATCCTTATAGCACTTGGCCTTATCGTAATATCGGGAAAGGGATCACACAGTACCGGAGAGAGTGACGGATGAAGGTTTTAAATGGTTGTTCAAGTGGTAAATATCTGAAAACATAACTGGAGGAGTTTATTTATGGACAAATATGTGTGCACGGTATGTGGGTATGTTTACGAACCTGAGAACGGGGATCCTGACAATGGCGTGGAGCCAGGCACAGCTTTTGAGGATATAACGGATGACTGGATTTGCCCGGTGTGCGGGGCAGGCAAGGAACTTTTTGAGAAGGAACAGTAACCTGGCGGGGGGGGCGGCATGGCACTCCGGAAGTACAAAATTATTGAAAAGCCCGGAAGTATTACAGTAAAAGATGTGTATAACTTTAATCCTGTTCATATATTTGAATGCGGACAGTGTTTCAGATGGGAAAGAGAGGATGATGGTAGTTATACCGGGGTTGCTATGGGCAGGGTAATAAACGTATTGGCCCAAAACCGTGATTTAATCATACGCAATACCGGAATGCAGGATTTTGAGAACATATGGTATGAGTATTTTGACCTGGGCAGAGACTACTCACAAATAATGGAAAGTGTCTCGGTTGATGATGTGATGGAAAAGGCTGTTGAATACGGCGCCGGTATAAGGTTGCTGAAGCAGGATTTTTTTGAAACACTAATCTCATTTATCATTTCAGCCAACAATACCATACCAAGGATCGCAAAGATTGTGAAAAACCTTTCTCTGATGTATGGCGATAAAATTATTTGGGGCGACAGGGAATATTATACATTCCCTGTCGCAAGCCGGCTGGCGCATGCAACGCCTGAAGAGCTGTCAGAGTGCAGGGGAGGCTACAGGTGCAGATACATCCGGGAAACTTCTGCAGCATTGAACAGAGAGGATGTAGACATATTTCACTTAAGTAAGGCGGACGTGGCACAGGCCAGGAGCACTCTTTTAAAACTTTGCGGTGTGGGGAACAAGGTTGCAGACTGCATACTGTTATATAGTGGAAGAAGGTATGATGTGTTTCCCACAGATGTGTGGGTAAGAAGAGTCATGGAAAGCCTTTATCTTAAAAGGCAGGCAACAATGCGGGAAATATCTGAATTTGCATCTGCAAGGTTTGGCGGTCTTGCCGGATTTGCACAGCAGTACCTCTTCTATTATGCCAGGGAGAAAAAAATAGGGGTGCAGAACAAAGGCTGACCTGCTGCATATAATGACAAAGAGGTCTTTAATCCGGGGAGTGTAATCCTTGAAATGCATCGGGCTGGTCGATTCGGGAAATTATGCTTTTTTTCTCAATGATTTTTTCAGTCAAAAGGGTATAGAAACGGAAGTGATACCGGCTCCGTGTGCTGTGGCCACCAGCGGGTGCTCATATTGTCTGAGGTTTTCGAGGGGGGATCTGGAAAGGCTTGTTCAAGGCTGCAAGCAGCATGGAATGCCTCTCAGGCGGGTCTATATGGTGAAAGATGAAAGCCGCATCAGGTATGAAAGAATGCTTTAAGGAACTATTGGTATATTTTGTTATAGTTCCTGCGCCAATCAGCGTTTCGCTGAGAATATCAGAGTTTTTAATAATAAGGGTGAGAATAGCGGATATAAAGAGGCATACACTTCCTTGTGATACAGGCTATGCAGGTGGTATAATCAATTTGTACAGAAAAAAGCAGGTTTATGCTTAATTTAACATGTTCCTGAAATGAGCGGATAAACCTGAATTTTGAACCGTGAAAAAACTGACTCCGAC
>CAYYGK010000177.1:0-5684 GCA_964471145.1 uncultured Eubacteriales bacterium
TTGATAATATACATTATATCATCATTCCCTGCCAGCACTACCTTACCAACATCATCAATGGATGGTGCTCCTGTCCTGAATGCATAACCTTCTGCGATTTTAGTAGCAGTTCCTCCGTCAGGTGTTACCCATACGTCGTAGCTCTGTGATGACAGGTTTGCTTCCACTTCTACATGGTATGAATTACCTGCCTGGTAAGTCACGTCAGCATCTTTTTGGTATGAGCCTCCATTTCTTACATCAAAGTATCCGTCAGTATTTAATCTTACTATGAAATTGAAAACACCGTAGGAACCTGAGGAAGTTGATGAATCTACATATGCAATTACTGCATCAATGTTGTCATATACAGGTATGGCATCAAACTCTGTCGATACTGTTCCTGTGTTTTCTGTCCCAAGGGTATATGTTGCTTCGTTCCAATAGTCAGCTTTACAGTACCAGCGTACTGGTGTCGGCGTTGGTGTTGTATCAGGTGTAGGCGTTGCCGTTGCATCAGGTGTCGGTGTTGGTGTTTCTGTCGGCGTTACCGTTGCATCAGGTGTCGGTGTTGGTGTTGGTGAAGTTGGATTATATATAGGAACCAGGTTGTCAGCCAGTTCATTAATATATTCTTCTATTGCCGGATAACCTGATGCCATAATAGTTTGGTTGTCACCGGCATCATTCGGATCTAAACCATTATCCTGTTCCCAGGTATCAGATATTCCATCATTGTCACTGTCGACAGGACATGTGCCTGGTGTAAGTCCCTCTGTCAAACTTTCAGTTTCATATCCCCATGTGCCTGTTCTGTCTTCAACTTCTCCAATTACTCGCAGATCCAGTGCATCACGTGGAAAACATCCTGCCTGCAAGAGTACTTGATCATATACTTCCTCACATGGATACGTTGTAACTGCTGGAGCTGTAGCAGCTGAAGATAATGCATAGCCGTTGTCCTTAAAGTATTCAAGCCCTTCATACTTTTCCCACTCTGCCCAGGGGTCTTCAACAATTCCGCTATATGATGGAGCATCAATGTAGTTATCAGTGCAATAGTAACCTGTTGATTCATCAAAGCAGAATGGATGAATAATTGCCTCTGGACCTTCTTTAAAGTAGTTACTTATAATATTGAATCCACCGTCATCTGTAGGATTGTCATGCATCATGGCATTTTGCACATTATATACCAGGTTATTAACCATGTCAGATACTCCGTTTGCTATTGCAGGGTTTCTAAATTTATTATTTGCAAACAGGTTGTGATGGATTGATGCATTATTTGCATCAGGTCCCTGTATTAAGCCCATAGAATGTATGCCTTTAGAATGCCCTTCCGTCTGTGCTTCACATATTATAGAGTTCTGCACCGTAACATTACTTGTTTCCCACACATCAATACTCTCATCTATGGCTCCTGCTACTGATACATGGTCTAATATTACATTGTTACTGTATGGAAGGTTAATTCCATCTTCATTGTCGCCTTCAATTTCAGGGTATTTAGGTCTTCTTATACGTAAGAAACGTATAATAATATTGTCAACATCAGTATACCATTGCGACCAAAGCTTTCCGCGTATTGTTATTCCTGCACCGGGTGCTGTCTGACCTGCTATAGTAATATTCCCATGCGGTATGATTATGTCTCCTTCAATGACACCACTAACATCAAATACTACAATTCTCGCACCTGAAGTATTACATGCTTCCTGTAAACTTCCTGCACCAGTTGAATCAAGTGTGGTAACATGTATGACCTGTCCACCACGTCCTCCTGTTGCAACCGCCCCAAATCCTTCCGCACCTGGGAATGCAGGCAGTGTATCTTCTGCGTAAACATCATTGCTGAAAACACTTTCCATATTATTGACCTGTAAAAACGCAAAACACAATATCAATAATACAAACAATGCCCCCGAAAAAATTGTTCTTTTTTTAAACATAACTTAATACCTCCTCTTGTACTATCTTTAATATTCTCAGTTTTTGTAGATCGTCCGCAGAATTTACCTCCTTTCTCAATTTTCGCACTGGAAAATGTGCGTTGAACCTTTCAAATTGCAAAAACAACAGACTGCGCAAAAGGTATACTACCCATCGGCACTATATTGAATTATTAAGATTGAATTATCAAGGAACAGTTTTTCGACATCTTCTACTATATTTGAGCTCGTTATTTGTATTTGATCTAAATACATTCACTGGATGTTGTCTGAAGTAACATCACATGCGGGATTATCTTGTAGGTTATTTCCTGATAAATTAATTCTATACCCTATTGTCCGGATGTCAATTAAAGTTATAGATGATACTTAAACCTTACTACTCTTTACAGTTAAACTATAATGTTTTCGTTAAACTTTTCTGATAAACCATCTGCGGTAGAGGCAAACCCTGAAAGTAAATAATATAACTATTAGGCCTCTCACAGCAGAGTTCCCGACAAGGAGAAAGTTATTTATATTAACACGAATGGGGTGTTTTTACGTACCGTATTGAAAAAGACTATGGAAAATTTTCTGATAATTTGTTCCGAAGCTCGATACCTAAAGCGGAAGAGAAAACTCATTCCCGGCTGGCGACAGTTATTCTATTGAAAATTTTTTAAGCAGCACCCTTGGACATGCGGTCATTGAGACCGGATATGAAAAAAAGCCACGTAATCCTATTACATATGAATGCATGTATGAAAATAGCCGTTTACATCCTGATTACCAGCGGGACGGCTATTGATACTATGCCCAGTACCTTCGGATGCAATTGACGAATTAACGGCCAGCAGTATGAAATCAAGCAATACGGCAACCACAATGAAAATGGTATCAGTTTTAGTATTCTGCTGCAGTTCCAGAACCATGTGTTCATGAATCTTCTCAATCATAAGGATACTCTTTTACCCGGTTATATTAACATCATTCATCCTGCTTTGTACCACAGTAGTTGCAGAATTTTGCGCCGCCTTCCAGTGCTTTTCCGCATTCACTGCAGTGCTTTGCATCTGCGGGCTGTTCAGCTGTGCTTACTTCCTGATTTTGTGATACAGACTCTCTTTTACCTTTCGCCTTCACAATAAGGAGAAGTACTATGGCAGCTGCAGCCACAACCAGAATAATAACTCCTGTATTGCCGCCTTTGTCTTTCTCCTGGTCCTGTCCTTTGCCCGCCTTTATTTCTCCCGAATATATAACCTCAAGGTCAAGTTCCCTGCTGACCTTGAAGTCCTTACCATAAAGCTCCTTTTCCGATGCGGTCAAACGGTCTTCCTCAGGTATGTCAAGTTTCATATAATATTTCTCCCCTGCAAGACAATCATACCTGAAACCTTCATAGTATTTTGCCTCGTCAGGGTCACCGCCCTGAGCTATTATGACAGCACCGCCCTTGTTGTATGAATCCTTGTATATATCTCCTACATTGCCCTTGTTATGGAAGAGTACTTTTTTGTCACTGTCAAGCAGTTCCATCTTTATTGGGCTGAAGTTCGAACCTATATTGTCCTCTATCTTCTGTACTATCTCGTGTTTGAACAGGTAATTTCCATCCTTTTGAGGCTGGAATACAAAAAGCGTTCCTCCTTCCGTAACCGTAAGTTTTTGTGACTCACCAGTCACAAGTTCTTCATGGTTTGTATCGAGTGTTTCCGCATAAGATGCATACAGGAATGAAGAACAAATGCACAAGACTATTAGAATAATTGCAGACTTTTTCAAATTTCTCCCCCCATTAAACAACAATAATCGGATTGTTTGATGATGCCAGTACAAAAAGTACAAACAGTATAGCTGCTCCTCCCCTGATTAAAAGATTCAGCCTTGTCCGTTTGCATGACCTTTTCCAGAAAAGCGCCGCCTTCGGATTTGCCAGACCAAACAGAGTATACATAGCAAAAAAGAGAAGCAGGCCTATTAAAAAACCCTGCATCTCATTTCTGTAGGCATACAGTGCCCACATTGCTGCTAATACAAAGAATAACCTGAATAGCCGCATAACGCATATCACCTCTATTTTTCAGGCAAAGTCTTCCCTGCATCATATTATATGACAGCCTTATGTCATTTGCAATCAGATACCCGGAAACAACAGGCAAAAGCCCGTCAGGCCTCCTCTCCGTCAGCTTCAGTTACAATTGGGGCATAAACCCTTTTGCCCATCTCCTGGTCAATCATGAACAGGCCTCCGCCTCGTTCGCCTGCCAGCTTGAGCCTGTTGACATTGTTCTGGGCATTGTTCTCTTCCTCAACCTGCTCATCAACATACCACTGCAGGAAGGAATCCGTCTTATGATCCCTTTCCTCCCTTGCCATGTCAACAAGTTCATATATAGAGGCTGTTACTTTCTTTTCGTGCTCAAGCGCCATCCTGAGAACCTCTTCTGCCGAACCAAACTCATGTACAGGCTCCTTTATTGCAAGGAGTTTTACTCTTCCTCCCACATAGTTGACATAGTTGAATATCTTCATTGCATGGTCTCTTTCCTCCTGTGCCTGTACACGGAACCAGTTTGCAAACCCGTCCAGGTTTTGAGAGGTAAAGTATGCCTCCATGGAAAGATACAGATAACCCGAATAAAACTCTTTCATAATCTGTTCGTTAAGCCCCTGCTGCATTTTCTTGCTTATCACAATAATCAATCCTTTCTTTTTTTAGTGTATTTCTTTATATAAATATACCCACAATATCTATATATAAAAGCAAATATTACGCATCGGCATGAAATTACCGATGCAACTAATACATGTGAAGCACATATATTGATAGCAAACAGCACGCAGTATTTATGGAGATGAATATCATGTGCGGAATAGCGGGATGGACAGACTGTAAAAGGGACCTGTCCCGGTATGAACAGGTTATGGAAAAAATGACAAAAACGCTTTCAAGCCGCGGACCGGATGCATGCAGCAGCTGGACATCAAAGCATGCGTTGATAGGTCATACACGCCTTATAGTCATTGACCCTTCAGGAGGAACCCAGCCGATGACCAGAGACCATGGCGGCAAAAAATTTGTGCTTGTGTATAACGGTGAACTTTACAATACTGAAGACCTGCGCTCTGTTCTTGAATCAAAGGGGCATAAGTTTAATACATCCTCCGATACAGAGGTTGTGCTGGTATCATATATTTGTTGGGGCGCTAAATGCGTAGAACGTCTTAACGGCATATTTGCTTTCGGCGTGTGGAATGACACAGACAGAACCTTGTTCCTGGCTCGTGACAGGTTTGGCGTCAAGCCGCTTTTCTATGCTGCAAGAGACAATTCGGTTATATTTGGTTCGGAACTTAAGGCTCTTCTTGCACATCCGCATATCGAGCCTCGTATTGACAATGAAGGGCTGGCTGAAATATTAAGCCTGGCTCCGTCAAGAACCCCCGGGCACGGTATATTCAAGGGCGTGTCCGAAGTGCTGCCTTCAGGGTATCTGCTTTATAATACTGATGGCATACATACAGGAAAATACTGGAGGCTTTGCAGCAGTGAGCACAAGGAAGATTATGATACTACTGTTGCAACTGTAAGAGGGCTTGTAACAGACGCCATACGGCGGCAGCTGGTATCGGATGTTCCGCTGTGCACATTCCTGTCGGGCGGGTTGGACTCAAGTGCCATATCTGCCGTTGCATCAGAGCATTTCCGGAAGAGCGGAAGGGGACCCCTCCATACATACTCTGTCGACTACGCCGGGAATGAAGAAT
>CAYYGK010000178.1:0-5667 GCA_964471145.1 uncultured Eubacteriales bacterium
ATAAGCGAGTCCCCATATGGAGAAAACAGTATTGTTTATAATAATGAGGAAATAAACAGCACATACTACTATATCGACCTGCCTGAAGGTATACTTGAACAAGGTAAAAGCTATGCATGGAAAATGAGAGCACACAATTCAGCAGGTTGGGGTCAATATTCTCAGGAACTGAAATTTCAGGTGAATACTTCAACAGATTCAAAAACAGATATAATTAAACCCGAATATACACCAACAGGCAGCCAGTTACAGCAAAAAAGTTATAAGGAATCTGACGGGACAGATGATTTTATATATTTTTATACCGAAGACGGTCTTGGAGGTTATAAGTCTTTTAAAATGCAGCCTGATGGAGGAGATTTAATAAAATTATCTGATGAGGACAATATTTTAGGGGAATTTATTGATGGCTGGAGTTATAGCAAAGATTGGGAATCGCTGGTGAGGTACAATCTAGATGACAATTGCAGCAAGGGTGAAAGAGAAAGAATCGCTGGTGTATCTGATTATCTTATTAATGAAGGCTGGATTTATTATAATACACCTGAACAAGACAAAATATATAGAATAAAAATAGATGGAACCAACAAGGAAGAATTAAAAGGCTCAGCCAATGCGTATAGGATTATAGGCATGGTTTCAAATCACCTTGTTTATGATACTGCACATCACAACGAGAATAATGAAATCTATACAATAAAAACTGATGGAACAAGCAACAGAAAAATTCTTGACAAGGGCTCGGTTTTTAGTGTAAGAGTATTTGACAACAGAATATATTATCTGGAATCTGACAAGATCAATTACAACAGGAGAATGTATTGCATTATGCCAGATGGCAGTGGAAAGACAGAGATATCAGATGACAGCAGATTAATCCAATTTGCATATAATAACTGGGTGTATTATTTGAGAAGTTATCTGTTGGACAGACGTTCTCTTGGCACTGAACTGTGCAGAATTAAAACAGATGGGACAGCAAAAACTGCTTTGTTTAAAACAAGGGGAGGGAATATATATTTCGACACTGAAGAAGGCCTGATATTTTATGACCATTCGGTTGTAAAGGATGGTATGCATGTCACATCAATTTATCGTTCAAGAAATGATGGTAGTGCCAACTATAAAATTGTAGACAATTTTTATAAAAACTATTATATATATAAGGACTGGGTTTATTATACATGTGTAAATGAATACATATCAGGAACATTGAGAGATATATGTATATATCGTGTAAGAAAAGACGGCAGTGAAAATAATCTGGTATATGAAAGCATAAAGGCAAATGAAATTGTTTTTCACAGACCATGAAAAGAACCTTTCTCATCAAAATCACCTCACAAGTTTGTTGTAAGGGTATTATATTATATTGGGACATTTTCATATGTGGAACAGAAGGAACAGACTCACCAAAAAAAGCATTGACATTATTAAAGTATGGTCATATAATAATTGTACAGAATATTGTACACAGGAGTTGGTTTCTATGATAGCAATTAATTATACAAATGCAAGACAAAACTTAAAAGAATATTGTGACAAGGCAAATAATGATTTTGAAACTATTATTGTAACAAGAAAAAAGGGCGGAAATGTGGTAATGATGTCTGAAAATGAGTACAATAATTTGATGGAAAATTTATTTGTAAGAAGTAATCCGGAATATTATAAAGAGTTGATTGAGTCAATAGATCAAATAAAAAGAGGGCAATCCCAAAAGAGGGATTTAATTGAATTAGAATATGAATAAAATATTTTCGGATATTTCCTGGAATCATTATTTACATTGGGAGTCAACTGATAGAAAGATTCTAAAAAAGATAAACGACTTAATAAAAGATATTGATAGGAATGGAAATCAGGGAACAGGTAAACCTGAACCTCTGAAGTACGAACTAAGCGGATTATGGAGCAGGAGGATAACAGACGAACATAGATTAATATATAGTATTGACAAGGAAAACATATACATCTATAGTTGCAAGGGACATTACTGATTTTATCATATTACGCATGTCAAGTATTCTCCTGCCGGGAGATTCTTCGTCCTGGTAGCAGGTGATGGCAATGAAGTTTTTTTCATCCCCTGCGAACTTGCCTGCATAAAAGCTGCTGGCCCCGCCTGTCAGCATGCCTGAGCTTGCTATCACACACAGAGAGGCCTTTTTTTCTGCTATTTCCCTTCTCTGCCCGTTGTTTTCAACCGGTGATATGTTATTGTTATAGAATATGTTGGTACCCCGGAACACCTTTTTTTGCAAGCTGCCGTGTAAGGTAGTTGGGGTTCAGCCTGTAAACCCTGTTTATGTCCTTGACCATGCTGTCAACATAAATGTTCATATCAGGAAGTTTTTTTTGCTCAATGCCCTTTTCAGGATAAGAAGGATTACCGGGAGAGAACCGGTATGGTCAAGATGGGCATGACTTGCAAAAACAGCACCTACACCGCCTTCATCCTGTATCGTACTGAAATCAGGCAGGGAATCGCTGCCGCCCTTCATACGTATGCTGCAGTCCAGAAGCAGGTTCTTGCCGTCTGTCTTGACAAGTATGCAGCTTGTGCCTACTTGGCCGGCGCCTCCGCAGAATACAATTTTCAAAATATTACTCCCCCTTGTCTCTATGTCAGGTTTCCTGCAGCAAATACCAGAAACCTTGTACCGAAAGCAATGATGAAGATGCCCAGAATAAGGATTATTGCCCTGTATATTTTAAGTGATATAAAGTTCCTTGTTTTGCTGATGATTATGGATACGAACACATACCACGTTATATCAGCCATTATGTGCCCCAGGTAGAAAACTATTACACCGGTAAGGCCGTACAGGGTGTATGCGCTTGTTACAAGCCCAAGCCCTATTGCTACCCACCATATGGTAAAGTATGGATTGGAAACGCTTAGCAGTGCACCGCCCAGCAGCAGGTTTCCTGTTCTCTTTCCCTTACTGCCCGGGAAGTTGACAGAGAGGTCTTTTGACAGTGCGTTCCGTATCATTCCCGCTCCCAGGTACAGCAGTATAATCCCCCCCAGTATGGCTGTGATGGTCTGCGCGGCAGTAGTGTTGAGGAAACGGGAAGCGCCCAAAAGCAGGAATGAAACCACAAACAGTTCCAAAATGGCATGCCCTGTGGAAACCAGCAGGCCTGTCTTTGCCCCCTGCCTAAGGCTCCTGTCTATTGTGTATGCCAGAAGAGAACCGGGCATCACTGCCCCTGAGTACGCTACGAACATTGACTGGAAGAAAACCTGTATCACATCAAACCTCTTGGGGGTATTTTTTGTTAAGTATATTACAACTACGCCGGGTGATGCAACCAGAAAATGTTGCGTATTTGTGTTAAAAAACATATAATGTTGTTTGATAATAAGCTGGTACCGGAGGTTTTAAAATGGGTATTGTCCAGACCAGGGAACTAACCAAATATTACGGCAAGAACAGGGGTATCATAGACGTTACCCTGGACATCAGGGAAGGCGAAATATTTGGTTTTATCGGCCCCAATGGAGCAGGTAAGTCTACAACCATAAGGACACTCCTTAACTTCATATTCCCGACAAGCGGTGAGGCCAGGATATTTGGCAGGGACTGTGTCAGGGATTCTGCAAAGATAAAGAAGGATATAGGGTATCTTCCGTCGGAAATCAGTTACTATGATGAGATGAAGGCATCTGAGATGCTGGATTACTCTGCTTCTTTCTATGGCAGGGACTTAAGCCGCAGAAAAAAGGAGCTGTGTGATGTATTTGAGGTGGAGACCGGCAGGAAGATTGAGGATCTCTCAACAGGAAACAGGAAGAAGGTGGCTATAGTCCAGGCACTGCTGCATGAGCCCCGCCTTTTGATACTTGACGAGCCTACCGGGGGGCTTGACCCGCTGATGCAGAACAGGTTCTTTGATGTGTTAAGGGAAGTGAACAGGAAGGGGACAACAATTTTCTTTTCATCCCACATACTCAGCGAAGTGCAAAAGATGTGTGACAGGGTGGCAATTATCCGGGAGGGAAGGATACTTAAAGTAGAGAAAATGGAGGATTTACGAAGTGATAAATACAAGAAGGTAAGGGTGGAGTTTAAAAGCGGAATCAGTAGTGGATTCAGTATAGAGGGTATGATGAATGTAAAGGCAAATGAAAAGCATATAAGCTTTTTGTACAACGGAAAGGTGGATGAGCTCATTGCCAGCCTTTCAGATTCTTCTGTTGAAAACCTCTGGATAGAAGAGCCTGACCTGGATGAGGTATTCATGCATTATTACAACAAGGAGGAGGAAACAGCATGAACATGTTTAAAAGAGAGTTTGCAAAAAATTTCAGGGCACTTGTCATCTGGACGGCAATTCTTGTTGGATTCAATGCCATGCTGGCAGCCTTCTTTCCATCGATAGCCGGGCAGGCTGAGAAGATGCAGGAGTTTATGGAGCTTTACCCGAAGGAAATGATGTCAATATTCGGACTTGACAGGATTGACATGTCTACAATACTCGGGTTCTTCGGCACAGAACAGTACCTTTTCATAACGTTGTTCGGCAGCATATATGCCATGCTGTTAAGCTGCGGCACGCTGGCAAGGGAAGAAAGCGAGGGAACCATTGAGTTCTTGCTGTCCAGGCCTGTTACGAGGGAAAGTGTTGTTGCCGCCAAAGGCCTGTGCATACTTGCAAACCTCCTCATATTCAATATTCTTATAACACTGGGCAATTTCATAATGTTTGAGATAGTAAAGACTGAGCCGTACAGCATGAAAACCTTTCTGCTACTGTCTGTCGGACCGTTGATGTTGCACCTGACTTTTGCATCTCTTGGCTTTCTGGCATCCGTCTTCATTGTGAAGGCAAAAGCTATCTACCCTGTATCGCTTGGCATCGTGATAGGGAGCTATTTTCTAAATATTCTTTCTACCGTATCAAAAAAGACCCAATTTGCCAGACACCTTTCGTTTTTTGAGTATGTTGAAGCCGCTGACATAATTGTAGATGGGAGTATCAGGCTTGTATACATTGTGGTAATGGCCCTTTTAGTTACAGCTTCACTACTACTGACTTATGTATTTTATGCCAGGAAGGATATAACCGTCTGATATTTTGTGCTTGGGGAACCTTATACTGTTCTTTTCGTCATATACATATAAAAACTAAATATCGGAGGTGTTGTATATTGAAAAAAGCATTATGTATTATGCTGTGTATTGCGGTTGTTTCTTCTTTTGCTGCCGGATGTAATGAAAATGAAGGTGCTGTTGATGGTATGAAGAGCGAAAAACTCCAGGATGCAAACAGGGAATTCTCATTTGATGTTTTTAAAACCATAAATGAGGAGGACACCGAACAAAACGTATTCATTTCTCCGCTTAGCATATCACTGGCTGTTTCTATGGTATATAACGGGGCAAGAGGTGATACAAAGGAGGCCATTGCGAAGGCGCTCTCATACAACGGTATTGAAATGGATGAACTAAACAGCGGGCAGAAGTACCTGCAGGACCATTTGGAAAAGCTGGACAGTAAAATTGAAATGAACATAAGTAATTCAATATGGGTCCAGGAAGGGGAAAAACCCGGCCAGGAGTTCATGGACTTAAGCCGGGAAGTGTTTGATGCATATGTTGAAGAGGCTGATTTTACCAGGCCCGATGCTGCAGACAGGATAAACAACTGGATAAGCAA
>CAYYGK010000179.1:0-5634 GCA_964471145.1 uncultured Eubacteriales bacterium
GGTCATCCTACATCTCATATTATCACATTATCAGATGTAAATCAAGTGTTATTCAAACATTGGCTCTGATCTATTGACGTAAGGCTATTGACATAGAAATAACAATAACATATAATAAAAGGTAGGATGACGTGGGACTATATGTCTGGAGGCTGATAGGTTTTGGGTTATGATATATTAAATGGAGGACTTTCTCTTTATATTAAAGTTGCTGACAAAATAAGAAATGATATTTTTAATGAAGATTACAAAATAGGTGAGAAGTTTCCTTCTGAATCTGAACTTGCTAAAAGATACAACGTTAGTAGAAACACCATACGCGAAGCATTAAGTGTTCTTGAAAGTGAAGGACTTGTTACAAGAAAACATGGTGTTGGTACATTTATTACCAGTAAAAAGCCTTCAACTGTCAAAGGGAAAGGTCGTAGAATTGGTTTTACAGAAAGGCAGAAAAAACTGGGGAAAACTCCGGGCACTTTAGCCCTTACGTTTGAGTGGGAGCCTGCAGATTTGAGAATGTCAAAAATACTGCATATTCCTATGGGTTCACTGCTGGGTGTTATTAAGAGAATAAGATCAGTAGATGGCATTCCTATGCTTTATGCAATAGATAAATTACCGGAAAAGCTTATAGGACCTGATTTTAAGCCTGAAGATATGGGAGAATCCCTGCTGACTTTTCTTTATGAAAAAAAGGATATCAAATTTGTTAAGTCTGAGATTTGCGTACGTGCGGTTATAACAAACCGCATCATATCAGAAAAGCTTAAAATGAGTGGTGATATACCTCTTCTAATGGTTGAAGAAACACATTATCCAAATGATAGGAAATCAGTGCTCTGGTCTGTAAATTATTTTAGAAGTGATATTTATGAGTTTAATATAACTTCTTTATGGGAACAGCAGGGGTAAGTAACAGCTTAAATTGATACTGTGTGAATAAATTTAGACCTCACAGAGTTCTCGTAATTGTTTTGTGTCAACATCCCTGATATTTATTTCATTTAATACTGCAATTGCGCCTGCAGTACCTGCCGCCTGTCCCATTGCAAGACATACTCCAATACTTCGCGTTGCTGAAAGAGCACTTTGGTCTGCCGAAAAACAGCGTCCTGCTAAAAGCAGGTTTTTAAATCCTTTAGCTACCAGGGATCGGTAAGGAACTTCATAAAACTCCCCTTCACCAAGTTCCTCAAGAAGTGTTCCCTTCCCGGTTGGATTGTGTATTTCAGTTCCTCCAGTATTCCTCAGTATTACATCTTTAAACCGTGCCTGACCTAAAACATCTTTTTTTGTAAGGATGTAATCCCCCTTTATTCTTCTTGATTCCCGTACTCCCATTAAGGAAGCGGTATCCAGTATATATGAGTTTTCAAAACCTGGAAGATAGTTTTTCAAGAATCTGTGTATGAATCCAGCCTGTCTTCTTCCCTTAATCATAGCTTCAGATAAACTGCGTCCATTAACAGCATTTGTATTAATTATTCTTGTACTGTTGACAAGAACGTGGTCCGGGTTAGGCATATTCATAAACAGTATACCTCTATTCTTCAATACTCTCCTTTCCCATTCGGATAAATCCTGTTCTGAGCAAATCCTATCAACTAACTTGTAAAATTTCCCAAAATGCACATACTGTCTTGGTGTGCTTCCTGTCCCATAAAACCGGTCATAGAGTATTTTGGAAGTAAGATTTCCATGAAACTTGTTTAGGTCTTCCGGGTGTTTTTCAAGGTATTTAAATACTTTCTCAAAAACTATATTTCCTATACGAAACATTAAACTAGGTGCGGAGCATAAACCATCTTCCTTTCTTCCCAGTTCATATTCCGCACCTGCTAAGGCACCCAGATCTCCATCTCCGGTTGCATCAACGAATACCTTACCGGTAATTACCTGACGTCCGCTTTTATTCTCAATTATTACACCTTTAATGCTATCTTCCTCTTTTAGAACTCCCGAAACAACAGTGCCCAAAAGAATATCAACTTTTTCTTTCAAAAGAAAATCATCAAAAAACATTTTCGCAGCTTCAGGATCTATTGGAATTTCAGGCAAGCCTGCAGGCAATGCCATCTTCATATCTGTAAGGCATTTAACAATTTCATGAGCCATACCTTTAATCAGTGGAGATATTGCTATTTTACTCATAAGTCCCATAGTCATCATCCCGCCCAGTGCAAACTCCCGTTCAACTATCATAGTCCGGGCACCCATTCTGGCTGAAGCCAGAGCAGAACCAATACCGGCGGGACCGCTTCCTGCAACCAGAACATCCACTTGTGCATACACCGGTATTTTTTTTGCGGGCTCAGTTATGTATTTACTGGAATTGGCTTTATACATTTTGTGTTCATCCCCTGTTCTATTAAGTATTAGTACTTATAAAAAAAAATACTTATGTAAAATTTTCTAAAAGTTCCGAGATATTAAATTCTTTTTTCAAGTCTATTGTTCTTTTAATTGATTTATTGCTGCATGTAATCTTTATTCTCAGCAAAAACTGTTTTCGGTCTAGTTCAGCTTCTACATCCGCTTCCATTCCATTAGCTTCCCATCCGTGAAAATCCCTGAATGCTTCAAGGTTTAAACGTTCCTCAGGCTTTTGTATCCTCAAAGGTGACGGATTGATTATACTGCCATATATGTTTTTATCGCAAAAATTATCTGGCGTAGGTAATACAACAGCTGTTGAACAATTTGATATAATATTTCCTATTACCTTGTGTTTTTTCCCTGTAGGTCCCCTTCCATTTACAACACGGTTTATATCTCCTAAATTCATATAAACAGCTGCACCTTTTGTGTGAGCAATAAGATTGTTTTTTACAGTAATATAGTCGCTATCATGCTCATATACTCCATGACATCCCTTTGTTCCACATTCATTCACAGATGGATCTGACCCTACTTCCCAGATTATATTGCCATCGACCATGTTGGGTTTATGTGATGCTTCAACAAAAACTGCTCCATTCATCGTATATTTGCAGTTTATAATAACATTGCCGCAGACTCTTGTATTTTCGTTCAGGTAATCAATCCATATTGCAGGACCATACTCATTGTCCAGTATAAAATTATTGCGTATAAGGCAATTACGTGCAAGATGTATTTTTATGGAGCCCATTTCAAATAAAAGTTCAGAATTGTGCCAGCCATTCCCTTTAAATTCGTTGTCTTCCATAAGAACATTACGAAGCCCTTTACCATTTGCTGGTACGCCACATATTCCACATATCCCGCAGCCGGTTATAGTGTTTCTTCGTATGATATGATACCCTGCAGGTGTTTTAATATGTCTTAGGGGATTTTCCTGCCCTATATCTATTCCTATCGAATTTGCAGAATGGACCTTATTATCTTCTATAATCCAGTGATGTCCGCAATTTGTGGAAAGAGCACCCCTCTGGAATCCTGGATAGCCATTTCCTGCATACTCAAATGTGAACCCTTTAACTCTTACGTAAGATAAAGCTGGCACCGCAGGCGAAAATAGCTGTTCTCTTGCAGTAAATTCAACTCTATGGTCAATGGGATTTCCATCATCACAAAGCCGAAAATGTACTTTTAGTCCATTGTCTTCTACCCAGTAAGTACCAGGTTTCTTAAAAAGCATATAATAATGGGCAACTTGTTTAAGTGGTTTACCATCTACAATTAAAAGCCCTCTACGCATCAAATATTCATCAAACGGAGCATCTTTGGGTAAATAACGTAATACAGAACTGTTACCTGCCCAGGGTATGCTTGGTACATTAACCATTGAAAATGGATTCAAGCCTTTAAATATCTGATTAGGAAACTCTCCCATCCATACACTGATATTTTCATCTGCTGAATCAAAACTGTCACTGGATAAGTTTTTCTTACTCCATCCACTGGAAGCTTTCCATTCAGTATTCCATACCTCTGCACCGGTAATGATAACCCTTGCACCAGGTATAGCTTCATAACTAATCATGTGTTGTCTATCGGCCCCTCCATTCACAGGTCTGATAAATTCTCTGTAGATCCCTTCCCCGACTATAACACGCTCACCTGGTTTAAGTATCCCGGCGGCTTTGCTAATTGTGGCAAATGGCCTCTCTTTTGTACCAGGACTATCATCGGACGCCAAGGGGTTCTTTTGTTCCACATGATATGTTTTTGTAAAGATGGTTTCCGTATCCCAAAACTCAAATACTGTACCGTCTGGCAATAAATCTAACTTGTTGTTTTTCATTATTAACCCACTTTTCTATTTATCGTAGTGTTACGTTTAGAACATCTAATACAGCACTATGGGCCTGTTCAATAAAGAACAAGCCCATACATGCATTGCAATTCTGTTACTTCTTATTGTCAGGCCAGGCAAAATCAATTTTAAGTTTTGCTTTATTCTCCTGAAACCTTTTATTCTTGTATTCAAGCACCTTTTTATATCCAAGGTTATCAATCTTCTCTAGTGTTTCTTTATACATTTCTTCACATTCTTCAGGAGAATCGGCCATAATCATCTTTGCAACATTCCAAGTTTCCTTTACTTTTGCATCGATGGCTGCTTCCTCCGTATTCCCTGGCGGGTTTGTGTTTGAAAAAGCCAATTCATTGTAGCTAAACCTGTTAAAATAGTCATAGATATCTTTGACCACTTTGTCTTCAGGCTTTGACACAATTGGTTTTGTTTTTGCTTCAAAGATTCCGCTGAATACCAGGAAAAACCCTTCACCGTATTTTTTATCCGCAATACCTTCATCTACTGCCTGCAGATATTCGTCAGTGTACTCAATCCTGCCATCTACTTCTTTGCATACACTAGGTATCCCTTTGTTTTTAGCAAGCCATTGTCCTTCTTCACTCCATAAAAACTCAAGAAACCTTATCGCCCTGTCAGGATGCTTGGAATTTTTAGAGATTAATGTTCCCTGCCATCCAGCAATCCCGGAAGAATTGAGCCAGGGATCTTTTCCATTACTTGACCTTGGTGGACCTACGGGAACGTATTTTGCATTGTTGTCATATCTGTAGAGGTCCTTAATAACCGTTTGAAAATTTGCCATATTACCATCAAAACAGAATATCCGGCCCGCCATCATTAGTTCTTTCATATGATTTTCACCCGTAATAGTAAACATATCTTCTGTTATCAAGCCTTCCAGATATAACTTGTTTAAGAAAAGCAGTCTTTCAAGATAATTAGGATGTCTTTTTGTATCGGCAAGTTCACCATCACTGTTTTCCGAAGGAATATTAGCATAAGCAAACATCTGTCCACCTTCATACTGTGCAAAGAAAGGATTTACGGACAAACCGTTATATTTATAGTCACTTTCTTTAACTTTCTTCAATGCGTTAAACATCCCGTCCTCGGTATTAAAATCCTCTGGTTTGATTCCAAACTGGTCCATTATATCCTGCCTTGCAATTATTCCAAAATTTGTGTGTAATGATACGCCAGCTTCTTCAAGAAATTCAGGTTCCCAAAAAGCATTCATAAAAGCATACCATTCCCCATCAGGCTGTGTCCACCATTTTTGCATAGTAGGAGGAACAATGGATTTGAATGTGGGTGCATATTCGTTTATCAATTCCATTAATGGCCAGAACTTCCCAGTTGCCTGGATTGGTCCAAAGGATGACTTGTATCTACTT
>CAYYGK010000180.1:0-5568 GCA_964471145.1 uncultured Eubacteriales bacterium
TGGAACTGACTGCCGGTACGACTTACTACATCGAGTGGATCGACGTATGGGAAGGGGTACAGAACCTCTTGAACGGTTCGGGCAGACGTTCTGCCCATAATACTGTCATGTTGGGTTCGGGTGCAGATCCCAGGTTAACAAGAGTGTTTAAAAACCTGAAGGATGTCCTGGTAACAAGCGTTCTGCCATCCAGTCCCATTCCTCCTGTGCTTTCGGTTACCCATACAGGATCCCCGCTGAAAAGCCTGTCATATTCAGGTGTTCTCAGGAAACGTATTAGCCTCAGCTTCATTACAAAATGGTCAATGAGCTCCTGTGCTTCCGACTCATTCAGCGTTCCCTCTCTAAAATCTCTCTCAAAATATATATCAATGAAGGTTGAAGCTCTTCCCAGACTCATAGCTGCACCATTCTGCTCTTTCACCGCACCAAGGTATGCAAAATAGAGCCACTGCACTGCCTCAAGCGCATTATCCGCAGGTCCGGAGATGTCAAAACCGTAACCTGCTGCCATCTCCCTCAGCTTTTCAAGGGATGCCGTCTGTTCCTTAATCTCCATCCTCTTTTGTATTGCATCGCTGTCCATGTCAACCTTTTCAAGCTGCAGGAGTTCTTCCTCCCTGTGCTTTATTAACAGGTCTGTTCCGTAAAGAGCCACCCTTCTGTAGTCCCCTATTATCCTTCCCCTGCCGTAAGCATCCGGAAGACCTGTAATAATACCTGCCTTTTTTGCTCTCCTCATCTCAGGGGTATATACCTGATAGACAGCATCATTATGTGTTTTTCTGTATTTAGAGAATACTTCAACTATTTCCGGACTTGCCTCATAACCGTATGCCCTGCAGCCCTTGACCACCATTCTGAGCCCGCCTGAGGGCATCACTGCTCTTTTCAGGGGGCTGTCGGTCTGAAGCCCCACAATCTTCTCCAGTTTTTTATCTATGTAACCAGGTGCATGGGATACTATCGTGGATACTGTATCAGTATCAATATCCAGCACACCCCCGCGCTCCCTTTCCCTCTCAATCAGTGCAACCGATTTTTCCCACAGTCTGCGTGTAGCTTCGGTTGGAGCTGCCAGAAATGAGGAATCTCCCTCATATGGAATATAATTGTGCTGGATAAAACCCCTTACATCTATCTCACTGCACCATTTGCCACGGGTAAAGCCTCTCCATGAGTCCATAAAAACACCTCCCGATAGCTTATTATACTCACGGGAGGTATCATTATGCAGTATCAGGCACGCTTGAAAACCTTGCGGAAATGAAACCCGTATATGGAAAGCGTAATGGCAAGGGGAAAAACCCTCGGTTTTTTAAACAGAGACCATATGAATATTTTCCAGTAGTATAGCCTCTCCCTGCCCAAAACACCGAGTACAAGCATGGACTTAAACAGTGCATTTATGTAAGACAGACCTATCTTTCTGCTGGTTTTTCCCCTTTTAAAGGGTTTGTAGTTCTTTAAAAAGTTTAGTACCCTTTCATAATAAACCTTGGGCGAATATATTGTCTCAACTATCCTGTGGTAGCCCTTCAAGAGGTCATCCATATTCATTTTAGGTATGAAGTTCATCGTATAATTGGTGTTGTCCCCGGTAAACTCCTTTACAATTCTGCCTTCATTTTTCAGTCTCTTGTACAACAGAGTGCCTTTTGGGGCATTAAGCAGTCCCACCATGGCAGTCACTATGCCACTGTCCTGTATAAACCTGATGATTTTGTGGAATACAGTAACATTGTCGCTGTCAAACCCTACTATAAACCCACCTTGAACCTGCAGGCCGGCCTTCTGCATTATCCTTACTGATTCCATAAGGTCCCTGTTCCTGTTCTGCACCTTGTTGCACTCCTTTAGGCTTTCCTCGTTAGGTGTTTCAATCCCCACAAACACAGAATCAAACCCTGCACAGGTCATCAATTCCATAAGCTCAGTATCATCTGCCAGGTCAACCGAAACCTCGGTATAGAATGTAAACGGAAAGCTTCTGTTTTTCATCCAGTCCGCAAGGTCAGGCAGTATCTCATTCTTTAGTTTTTTTCTGTTTCCAATGAAATTGTCATCAACAAAAAATACGCTGCCTCTCCAGCCACTACGGTACAGACCATCAAGTTCTGCAAGAACCTGCCCGGAATTCTTTGTCCTCACAACCCTTCCAAACAGCGAAGTGATATTGCAGAACTCGCAGTTAAACGGACATCCGCGCGAATACTGCAGGCACATTGAAGCATAGTTCTTCATTTTCAGCAGTTCCCACTTGGGAGCTGGTGTCTGCGCCATATCCGGGTACTGCTCACACCTGTAAATATGCCTGGGCCTGCCGTCCTTAAGGTCCTGAACAAGAAGAGGTACTGTCGTTTCTCCTTCACCCAGCACCAGGTGGTCAACATTGTCATACGACTCATGCTCCGTTGTAAACAGTGGTCCCCCGGCTACAACAGGTGCTCTGAGTTTTTTACACCTCTCAATCACACTGTCAGCTGATTCCCTCTGTATTACCATCGCACTTACAAACACGAAATCAGCCCACCTTATGTCATCATCCTTGAGCTTTTTGGTGTTCATGTCAACAAGCCTTATCTCCCATTCTTCCGGAAGAAGTGATGCCACAGTCAGCAGTCCGAGCGGAGGCAGGCTTGCTTTTTTTGATATAAATTTCAACGCATAATGAAATCCCCAATATGTCATGGGATAGGTAGGATACACGAGCAGTATTTTCACAGTAATCTCCTTTTGAATGACATACATGTATTATACCACAAAAAAACAGGGGCAAACATTAGATTTACATTGAGCAATTGCTTGTATTTCAGCTGTTCTTATGTAATAATAGGGGTGAAAAATGATTTCCTTGTAATTAATTTCAAAAAGTATTGCCGGGGGAGAAAATGAAACAAAAATTATCTGCTCTAATAAAAGTTGGAGTTGTTTCATCAGTAGTCTGGTGCATATTGTCTGAAGAAGTCAGCCTATCTTCAATAGCAGTTGGTTTCCTGCTTGGTTTGAGTACGGCAGGCATATCTTTCCTGTTCATCAGCAAAACCGGGATTACTCTATGGAGCGGTATGAGACTGGATATATTGACAGTGATGAAATACATTGCGGTTTTGATAATCACTATATATAAGGCAGGGTTTTATGCAATAGTTAAAATCATTACTCATAAGACAAACGTAAGCATAGTGGAAATAGAAACAGACTTTAAAAATCCTCTAAAGCGCGCAATTCTGGCAAACTCTATAACAATGACTCCTGGTACGGTAACTATTGAAATGGAGGATAATATAATAACTGTATTATGGCTTGATAAATGCACATCCGACAGAAAAAAGGCAGGCGAAATAATAAAATCCGGACTGGAAAGTATCCTGAAGGGAGAGTAGATGGTTGAACAATCCAACAATACTTTTTCTAATAACTGTTTCGCTTTTTACGGCTGTTAAGGTGATATCCGGCCCTTCCATATGGGACAGGCTCCTGGGATTCAACCTTTTCTCATCAAAAGTCATTATGATTATTATATTGATAGCACTGTTCAGCAATCAAAGCTATCTTCTGGATATTGCTTTGGTATATGCACTGCTGGGATTTGTGGGAATTGTTTTTATTGCGGGATTTATACAAAAAAAGGGGAAGATTTAATTGTTAAAACCTCTGATGAACATAGCAGGATATATTTTTATAGTCACCGGTCTTGCATTCATTTGCTTTGGAGTACTGGGGATTTACAGGTTTAAGGATTTTTACTCCCGTATACTTATCGCATCAAAAATTGATACAATAGGATATATCAATATCATGCTTGGTGTAATTATAAAATCCGGCTTTACAATGTTTTCTCTAAAGGTTTTATTGATCCTTATTATTACAATGGTTATTAATCCTGTAATAAACAATTCGATAGTAAGGTCGGCATATTACAGCGGATATCGCACAGAAAGGACAAAGGAACAATGATTTTAAAGATAGCCTTCTTGCTAATGATAATCATGGCACTTGCATCCGTCCAGGCTAAAAACCTCAAGACAGCTGTTATTTATCTTGGTCTTTACTCCATAATATGTTCTTTTTCCTACCTGCTGCTATCTGCTCCTGACGTAGCACTGGCCGAAGCAATAATTGGGAGTACTCTTGCTACCATTATTTTTCTGGTGGCACTTCAGAAATATAAGGTGTTTAACATATGCTATTTGAATAAGGAGTTTTCAACTTTACATGACAGGCAATTGATAACGAAAAAAAGCAACCTTATTCACCTGGTTGAAGAATACTGTGAAAGCAAGGATTTGGACCCCTATATTACCTTTTCTGCCGATGAACTTGATGAAACAATAAACAGCTTCAGGTATGATCTGATTATTTACCAGGAGGATAAGAAAGTCTATTTCTATGGCCGCCGCAGGAATTATCATATAACGAATATACACAAGCACATACAGTCCAGGAAAAAATTTATTGACAGGGAGCAATTGGATTTTAACATGATATTGAACTAGTAACCGGAGTTGATGCGCTTGGACGACAGAACAAGAAGAGCACTGACATTTACTGTAATAGCTTTGATTTTAATATCCATTATAATTGTATTTGACAAGGTTAATGTGGCCGGCAACGATGCCATGAAATACTACTTGAAAAATTTTATTGAACAGACAGGTGCCCGAAATGCAGTTGCAGCTATTTACCTTAACTACAGGGTCTTTGATACTTTTTTTGAAGCCCTTCTTTTAATTGTAAGTGTTTCAGGTATAATATATTTTTTGGAGGAAAAAGGACATGACGATACAGAATAAACACTCCGAAATACTTGAAACAGTTGTTGATGTGCTCTACCCAATTATTATTCTTTTTGGCATCTACAGCATAATCAAAGGAAGTGATTCTCCAGGAGGCGGCTTTCAGGGAGGAGCAATTTTAGCTGCAATATTTATGGCAAGATTTCTGGTAAATACAGAAGCCATACTTAACACAGAAACCCTGAAATCCCTTGAAAAACTGTTTTTTATACTGCTGATTCTTTTTTCCACCTTTGCAATAGTCACGAATATTGACAGCCTCAACCTGGTGTCAAAAAGATTCTATCTAGTAATGATGAATATGTTTATCGGAGCAAAGGTTTGCTGCGGTGTGAGCATTATATTTTTTCAATTTGCATCAATAGAAAGCAGGTGATATATGTCAATGGAATATATAAACGGTGAAAATGTTGCTCTAGTATTGTTTTTTATAGGCATTTATGGAATTATTGCCAGAAGAAATATCGTTAAGTCAATAATATCCATTGGTATTATGGGCTCTGCTGTCATACTGTTTTTCCTTACAATAAATCATACCAAGGAAAGCGTTCCACCTGTCGGTATGAACACCGAAAACATGGCTGACCCATTGCCGCAAGCGCTTATGATTACGGCTATAGTAATCGGAGTATCAGTTACTGCACTTTCAATGGCCATGTTCATACATTTGTATCATAAATACGGAACTACAAACTGGAAAAAAGCCCGTTCAAAAAGATTGGAGAATAACAAGCTATGATATTATACTACTTTATTGCTGCCCCTGTTT
>CAYYGK010000181.1:0-5536 GCA_964471145.1 uncultured Eubacteriales bacterium
TAATTATTGTATGGATGTAAAAATACCCATGTTTAATTTTACTCCTCAGAGCTGAGAACAGACATAATATACTTGCATCTTCATTTATGCCATGCTATAATGTGAAAAACGAATAAATGACTGTAAGACGAGATGAGATTAGAAGAGATGAGATGAGAAGAGACTGGCTAAACCAATGATACTTCAGGCCGGGTTTCTTTGCCCGGCTTTTCTCATGCTCTTCCTGCCCCTGACGGGGAAGGAGGTAAAATATGTATAACCCATCATATGAAGATTTTTCAGGGTATGCCCGTGATGCAGAAATTGTACCGGTGTCGATGGAAGTATATGCCGACATGGAAACTCCAATAAGCATTTTCAAGAGGTTCTATGGCACAGGAGAGTGCTTTCTTCTTGAGAGTGTTGAAGGAGGTGAGAAATGGGCCCGTTATTCAATAATTGGACGGAATCCCTCTGCAAAGCTTATAAGTTACGGTGAAAAGACTGTAATTGAATCTGCAAACGGTGAAAAATGCCTTAAAAAGGGCAACCCTGTAGAAATCCTCAAACAGGAGATGCAGAAATACAGGGCAGTGGATGTACCCTCTCTTCCCAGATTCTGCGGGGGAGCGGTAGGGTATTTTGGCTATGACCTTGCAAGGTTTGGTGAACACCTTCCGAACGTGCCGGATGACGACCTTGGGCTTCCGGATTTAAGGTTTATGATTGCTGATGAGGTACTGGTGTTTGACCACCTGAGGCAGAAAATTATAATTATTGTGAATGCTTCTCCCAGGGGTAACGCAAGGAGAAATTACAATACAGCTGTACAGAGGCTCAAGGAGATTTACAGGGAGATAGAATCCACAAGATGGAAGCTTCACAGCCATTCTCCAGGCAGCATCAAAGCAGGTTCCAGTGACTCAGGTGCATATCCTACAAACATATCACGCGAGGAATTCATAAGGTCTGTGGAAAGAGCAAAACAATACATCAGGGATGGAGAAATATTCCAGGTAGTGTTATCACAGCGCCTTGAAACAGAAAGCTACAGCAATCCCCTTGATGTCTACAGAGTGCTGCGGGTGATAAACCCGTCACCCTATATGTACTTTTTGAGCTTTGATGACTGTACTATAGCAGGGTCTTCTCCTGAGATGCTTGTCAGGGTGGAGGATAGAAGTGTTGAAACATGCCCTATAGCAGGTACAAGAAAGAGAGGCAGGACCGCAAAAGAGGATATGCTTCTTGAGAAGGAACTTCTGTCAGATGAGAAGGAGCTTGCGGAGCATACCATGCTGGTTGACCTCGGGAGAAACGACATAGGGAAGATTTCGGAATTTGGCTCGGTTAAAGTCAGGGATATGAAGCATATTGAAAAGTTTTCACATGTAATGCACATCGTTTCAAATGTGGAAGGCAGGCTTAAAGAGGAACTTGACTGCTATGATGCACTTATGGCTGTTCTTCCTGCCGGGACACTTACAGGTGCCCCCAAAATCAGGGCTATGGAGATAATTGACGAACTGGAAAACGTAAAGAGGGGTCCATACGGTGGTGCGATAGGATATGCAGGGTTTAACGGGAACATGGATACATGCATAACCATAAGGACAATAGTGTTCAAAAATAATAAGGCATATATACAGGCGGGGGCAGGCATTGTTGCTGATTCTGTACCCGAAAGGGAGTACGAGGAATGCCTCAGCAAGGCAGGAGCGCTTTTGAAGGCGCTCAAGGAGGTGGAAAACATAAAATGATTGCAATCATAGATAATTATGACTCTTTTACATATAACCTTTTCCAGTATATAGGCATGATTTCCCCTGATGTAGAGGTTTTTCGGAACGACAATGTAGGTGTAACTGAACTTGAGGGGATGAAGCCGTCACATGTTGTGATCTCACCGGGGCCGGGGCTGCCTGATAATGCAGGAATATCATGTGAGGCCGTTAAAGCGCTGGGGAGAAAGATTCCTGTTCTGGGGGTGTGTCTTGGCCACCAGGCTATAGGGCAGGCATACGGCGGCAGCATTATTCATGCCGGCAAACCGGTGCATGGTAAGTCGTGGGAAATCAGCCTGGATACAGAATGCCCGATATTCTCGGGGCTTAACGAAAGAATAGATGGGGGAAGATATCATTCTTTAATTGTTGAAAGGAATTCACTGCCAGAAGAGCTCATCATAACCGCCCGGACAGACGGGGGCGAAATTATGGGACTCAGACACAGGGAACTGCCTGTATATGGAATTCAGTTTCATCCTGAATCGGTACTGACAGGATGTGGGATGAAGATACTTGAAAATTTTATTGCCATAAAGGGGAGGAATTAATCATGTTCAAACAAATAATGAACAAGCTGCTGGAGAGAAGAGACCTGTCAGAGCAGGAGGCAGCCGGGGTTATGACCGAGATAATGGACGGAAGAGCCACTCAGGCACAGATAGCAGGGTTTTTGACTGCACTCAGGTTCAAGGGTGAAACGGTTGATGAGATAACAGGGTGTGCAAAGGTGATGGTAAGCAGGGCGGAAGGCATCCGTCCGGATTCAGGTTTTTGTATTGATACATGCGGTACCGGAGGGGATGGTTCCAACACTTTCAACATTTCCACAGCTGCATCCATTGTTGCTGCTGCTGCCGGTGTGTATGTTGCCAAACACGGCAACAGGTCGGTTTCAAGCAAATGTGGCAGTGCAGATATACTGGAAGCCCTGGGAATAAACATAATGCTGTCACCTGAACAGGTAAAGGAGTGTATTGAAACAACAGGCATAGGCTTCCTGTTTGCACCTTCATTCCACAGGTCAATGAAACATGCGGCGGCACCCAGGAAGGAGCTGGGTATAAGGACGATTTTCAACGTACTGGGGCCGCTGACAAACCCGGCAGGTGCCAAGGGACAGCTTTTGGGAGTTTACTGCGGCGAGCTGGTATCTCCTATTGCCTGTGTGCTTAAAAACCTTGGAACCAGGCATGCAATGGTGGTACATGGAAAAGACGGTTTGGATGAAATAACTACAACAGATGCCACAATTATTGCCGAGTTCGATGGAAATTCAGTAAGGGAGTATGAAATAACGCCCGAAGAATTTAATCTGGAAAGGGCACAAATCAGTGAAGTGAAAGGCGGAGACGCTTCAGAGAATGCAGAAACAGTAATATCGGTGTTTAAGGGGGAAAAAGGCCCCAGGAGGGATATTGTTGCACTCAATGCTGCAGCCGCTATATATGTTGGAGGGATCGCAGACAGCTTAAAAAAGTGTGTTGAAATTGCCTGCGATATGCTGGATACAGGCAAGGCCCTTGATAAACTCAATGAGCTTAGAATATATACCCAATCAATTTAAAGGAGTAGAAGGATATATGATACTTGATGATATTCTGATTAAGAAGAAGGAATACCTTGAAAGACAAAAGAGCAAAACAACACTCCAACGCATGAAGGAACTTGTAAGTAAGAACGGCAGAAGGGGAGGAAGGGATTTCTTCAGCACAATAAAAGAAAAGAAGGGCCTGTCTGTAATAGCGGAGATAAAAAAGGCCTCGCCGTCAAAGGGCGTGATAAGGGAGGACTTTGAGCCGCTTGACATCGCAAGGGAATACTACGCCAAAGGGGTAGATGCAATATCGGTACTGACAGAGACAGACTTTTTTATGGGAAGGGATGAATACCTGGTGAAAATCAGGCAGGCACTACCTGTTCCGCTTCTGAGAAAGGATTTTATCATAGATATATGGCAGGTGTACCAGTCTGCATACCTTGGAGCTGATGCCATACTTCTTATAGTGTCCATACTCAATGACATGCAGCTTAAGAAGTTCCAGGCTGTTGCACGGATACTGGGAATGCAGTGCCTTGTTGAAGTGCACAGTGAAGGCGAGGTTGAAAGGGCACTGGAAACAGGTGCGAAAATTATTGGGATAAATAACAGGGACCTTGGTACATTTGATACAGATATTGAAGTTACCGGGAGGCTTCTTGGCATGATACCTAATGACAGGGCGGTTGTCAGCGAAAGCGGCATAAGGACGGCTGAAGACATGAAGTACCTTGAAGAAGCTGGAGCTGATGCGGTCCTTATAGGTGAGACATTCATGTCTGCTGAAAGAATAGCAGCAAAAGTTAGAGAACTTATGAACTACAGGGAGGTAGAGCCGGTTGAAGGTTAAGATATGCGGCATAAGAAGGACTGACGATGCGGAATACCTTAACAGGTACATGCCTGACTTCGCAGGGTTTGTGTTTGCAGCGGGGAAGAGAACGGTCACCTCTGAGCAGGCTGCCAGGCTGACAGCCTTGCTTGATCCTGAGATAAGGAAGGCGGGAGTCTTTGTTAATGATGATATTGAACATATTGTAGAATGTGTAAGTATGTGCGGTTTGGATATTGTACAGCTTCACGGGGATGAAAAGCCGGGGTATGTAGAAAGGCTCTCATCAAAGCTGGATGAAAGGCTTCCGGCACAAGAAAGGCCGCAGTTGTGGAAGGCCATCAGGGTAAAGGACAGGCAGGCACTTGAAAAGGCATTGGAATACAACGTGAAAGCCTTTCTGCTGGACGGATTTAAAAAAGGCAAGTACGGTGGAACAGGTACATCCTTTGACTGGTCTCTGGCTGCACAGGCAAAACGACTTGGCAGGGTTATACTGGCTGGGGGACTCAATGCACATAACATAAGAGAGGCTGTTAAAACAGCCAGGCCCTATGCCGTTGATACAAGCAGCGGTGTGGAAACTGACGGCTTTAAGGATGAGAGGAAAATAAGAGAATTTATCAGCATATGCAGAAGCATCCGGAAGGGGAGTGCGGGTAATGGGAAATGACAAAGGAAGGTTTGGCAGATATGGGGGAAGATATGTACCTGAGACACTTATGAATGCACTTGAAGAGCTTGATCAGCAATACAGGCTGATGAAGCATGACAGGGCATTCAAAGAGGAATTAGAGTTTTATCTTGACAGGTATGCAGGAAGACCATCGCTGCTCTACTATGCTAAAAATATGACTAGAGACCTTGGAGGGGCAAAGGTATATCTTAAGAGGGAGGACCTTAACCACACAGGCTCACATAAAATCAACAATGTGCTTGGGCAGGCCCTTCTGGCAACAAAGATGGGTAAGGGCAGGATCATTGCAGAAACAGGAGCAGGACAGCACGGTGTAGCAGCCGCAACCGCAGCTGCGCTATTCGGGCTAGAATGTGTGGTTTTCATGGGAAGCGAGGACATGGAGCGGCAGGCTCTTAATGTATTCAGAATGAAGCTTCTGGGATCAAAGGTGACAGAGGTGAGTTCGGGCACGGGAACTTTGAAGGATGCAACCAGTGCTGCTTTGAGAGACTGGACCGCAACAGTGCAAAATACCTTTTATATTATAGGTTCTGTTGTAGGCCCGCATCCTTACCCAACGATGGTAAGGGATTTTCAAAGCGTTATTGGAAGAGAGGCAAGACAGCAGATAATTGAAATGGAAGGAAGGCTTCCCGACTGCCTTATAGCCTGCGTAGGGGGAGGCAGCAACGCAATAGGACTTTTCCATCCTTTTATTCAGG
>CAYYGK010000182.1:0-5523 GCA_964471145.1 uncultured Eubacteriales bacterium
ACAACCATGTTTCATTCCCTTTCGCTTTATAAATGGTCCGAGTTCACACAAAAGCCAATAAGAGAGCCGGAGAATGTATCAAAATTTATAGAACTGATAGAAAAGAGCCATTCTGGCAGGCACCTTATCAGGCACCGGTTTCATGCAAGGTTTGAGATAGACAACTGTGAGGAAGTGAATAATCTTAAAAGCTACATAGCACAAAAAAAAGTTCACCTTGTTTCATTTATGGATCATACGCCCGGACAGGGTCAGTACAGAAATCTGGAGATTTTCCGGGCTACGGTCAAGGGGTACCAGAACATAGATGAAGAAGGGCTTGACAGGATAATAGAAAGACACCAGAAAAAAGAGAAGGTTACGTTTGAAGGAATGAAGGAAATCGCTGATATGGCAAGAAAAAACAATATAGCAATTGCATCTCACGATGATGATACGGTAGAAAAGGTTGGAATGGTGAAAAACCTTGGAGCGGCGATAAGTGAGTTTCCCATAACCATGGAGATTGCCAGGGCAGCAAAAGAACGGGGTATGTATATAGCTGCGGGTGCTCCAAATGTTCTTCTGGGTGGTTCTCACAGTGGAAATCTTTCAGCAGCAGATGCAATTATGAATGATTGCATTGACATACTGTGCAGCGACTATTATCCACCGTCACTTCTCCATTCAGTCTTCAAGCTGAACAGGGATTACGGCCTGGACCTTGTAAAGGCATTCAAACTTCTTTCATCTGCACCAGCAAAGGCAGTGAATATGGATGGTAAAACAGGGTCAATTGAAGCCGGAAAGAAAGCGGACATACTGATTATAGAAATGATTGAAAAAGAGTTTCCTGTTATTACTACGGCTTTTGTTGATGGTAATCTGGTACAGAAAACAAACTACAGGATATGAAAGGATGATGAGAAATGCTGTCAAGAAAGCTTTCAAGAGAGCCTTATATACATGAAAACTGTAATCTGGTCAACACAAAGCTTGGTGAATATACCGAGGTTGGTATGCTTAATTTTTTTGAAAACGTGTTTCTTGATGATTATTCCTACACAGGGCAGTTCTGCTATATACAAAATACAGAAGTTGGGAAGTTTTCAAATATTGCAGCAATGGTAAGGATAGGGCCTACAAACCATCCCATGGAAAGACCTGCTCTTCACCATTTTACATACAGAAGGGCCATGTATGGGATGGATGTCAGGGATGATGAGGAGTTTTTAGCTTACAGGGCTTCACTGACTACTTCTATAGGACATGATACCTGGCTTGGCCACGGTGTCATTGTAATGCCTGGACTTAACATTGGAGATGGAGCAGTTGTAGGCAGTGGTTCGGTAGTTACAAAGGATGTAAAACCATATGAAATAGTTGCAGGTACTCCTGCAAAGCCTCTGAGGAAGAGATTCAGCGATGATGTCATAATGAAGCTGCAGTACATTAAGTGGTGGCACTGGAGCTATGAAAACCTGAAGGACAGGCTTCCTGATTTTCATATGAGGGCAGAGGAATTCGTTGAAAAATACTTTAAAAGCAGGTGAAATATTTGAATAAAATATTGCAGATAGATAATTTGACAAAGTCCTTTACACTGCACAACATCAATAAAAAGATAAATGCATTAACTAATGTAAGCATAGACCTCTTTGAAGGTGAGTTTGCAGGTATAACCGGAAAAAGCGGAAGTGGTAAGTCTACCATACTAAAATGTATATACAGGACATATCTTCCACAGGAAGGAAGGGTGCTTTACAGCTCAAAGAAGTTCGGGACTATTGACATTCTCAAAGCGGAGGAAAGACAGATGATATATCTCAGAAAGCATGAAATAGGATACGTATCACAGTTTCTCAGCGTCATGCCTCGTACTACAGCGCTTGAAATAATAATAAACGCCCTGCTTGAGATGGAACATACAGAGAGCTATGCGAGGGAACAGGCTGAAAAAATACTTTCCCATTTTGAACTGGACCCGGAGCTCTGGGACAGCTACCCCAGCACTTTTTCAGGTGGAGAAAAGCTTAGACTCAATATAGCAAGGGCAATGGTAAAGCATCCAAGACTTCTGCTGCTTGATGAGCCTACTGCAAGCCTTGATCATGCATCCAGGCTGAAGGTCAGGCAGCTTATTGAGCAGTTAATGAATGAGGGAACAACAATGCTTGGAATATTTCACGATATTGAATTCATGCAAAACCTATGCAGCAGAAAGTACAGAATACAGGGCGGTGTTGTAGCGTGAAGGCAGATTTGCATGTACATACCAACATTTCAGACAGCTCTCTTTCAATAGAAGAAACCCTGAAAATGGCCTGCAAAAACGGAGTCAGATACCTGGGTATTGTGGACCATGATACAGTGGAAGGTATCGGCAAAGCAATTGAGGCAGCCAGGCAATATGGAGTAGAAATCATACCCGGTATCGAAATATCTGCGTACAGTTATAAAAAAAACAAGAAGGTCCATATACTGGGGTATAATTACAGCCATCATGCCACCAATATAACTAAGCTTTGCAGCACGATGCTTGAAGCACGTACCCAAATGTCTCTCTGGCAGGTACAAAAGCTAATAGAAAACGGTTATGACATTAGCGTTGAGGAAGTCATGAATAAGGCCACTAACAGTACTGCGGTCTATAAACAGCACATTATGGATGTACTGGTTGACAGGGGTTATACTTATAAAATTTACTCTGATCTTTATTATAGTCTTTTTAAAAACAATGGCATATGCTGTGGAAGCATTGATTACATAGATGTATTTGAAGCCATCAAGGCAATAAAAAATGATGGGGGTCTGGCAGTATTGGCACATCCCGGACAGCTGGATTCCTATGATCTTATAGGAGAAATTGTGGCAGTTGGACTTGATGGCATTGAGATAAATCATATTGACCATACTCCTGAGGATATTTTGAGAATATGTGCCATAAGAGAAAAGTACAATCTGCTTCTCACGGGGGGAAGTGATTTTCATGGGGAATATGGTGTTGAGCTGGAAATCGGAGACATCTGTATGCCGGAACAATATATTGAGTTTTTCAAACAACAATAATAATACATTTGTTGTAAAATTTGATACAAATACCAATAAAATATAGCGAAAGTTTAACATGAATATTATCTGTACATAACATTGGTATTACATAATTAAGCGTGATTATTTCATTTAAGTATTATCATCCGCTTATGCTGCATGGAATTTCGACACAGCAGAAAGTGGTGGGTAATAAATAAAAAACAGATATTGAAAGGGGTTATTTAAGATGAAAAAGGTACTATTATTATTAGTTTCACTTGTAATGGTATGTACTATGTTCACAGGCTGTAACAAAGCCAAAAAAGATACTCTGGTATTTGCATGGTATCCCAATGAATCAGGAGCAGAGCTTGAAGGAGCACGTCAGGAAATCGGGAAAATAATTGAAGAAGCAACCGGCAAAAAGGTTGAACACAAAACAACAACCGATTACCTTATTGCAATCGAATCAGTAGTAAATGGAAATGCAGACATTGCATACTTTGGTGCAGAAGGTTATGTACAGGCACACAAGAAAAATGATAAGGTTCTTCCTCTGGTAGTTACCAGCGGCAAGTCAGGCACACTTGATGATGCAGTATACTACAGCTGGCTGAATGCAAAAAAAGGTAATGAAGACCAGTACAAAGATGGAGACCAATATTCAATTGACAACATAGTTGGAAAGAAATTTTCATTTGTTTCCAACAGTTCAACTTCAGGATTCAGAGTGCCTTCTTCAGGTATTCAATCGTATTTCTCAAAGAAGGATGAGTGGAAGGACCTTACGGTAGATGACCTCATTGAAGGCGGAAAATTCTTCAGTGAAGTACTTTATGGTGGTTCCCATCAGGGTTCTGCAGTAAACCTTTTAAATGGAAGTGCTGACATTGCAGCATTTTGTGATGTATGTGTAGAAAACTACATTGAAAGAGTAGATGGAGAGCACAACAGGCCTGGAACCATATACCAGGTTAAGCAGGATGCAGCTGAGCCGTTCGATAAACTACCCGGAGCACAGTTTGTAGCAATTTCTGTTACTCCTGTTTTGAATGCTCCTTTTGTTGTGAATACAGAGACAGTAAGTGAAAAAGACATCAAGAAGATTAAGGAAGTTCTGACTTCTGAAGAAGTCTCAAACAACGAAAAGGTTTTTAAACCAAAAGATTCATCTGATGAATTTATGTCACTGTGGAAGAAGAGTAAAAATGAATGTTTCCTTGAAGTAGAGGATTCATGGTTCCAGCCAATAAGGGATCTTTCTGCTGAATAAAGGATAAAAGGGAGTTAACAATGGCGCTATTAGAGTTTAAAAATGTAACAAAACAGTATGGTAAAAGTACTGTTGCACTGTCCGGCGTTAGCTTCTCTGTCAAAGAAGGCGAGTTTATTTCCATAATCGGACCGTCAGGAGCCGGGAAATCGACTCTCCTTCGATGTATTAATCGTATGATTGATGCAACGGGCGGAGAAATCATATTTGATGGTATAGATGTATACAGTCTTGGAAAAAGCAAACTCAGGAAGATGAGGACCAGGATAGGAATGATTTTTCAACACTACAACCTGGTTGACAGGCTCACTGTAATGGAAAACATACTTCATGGAAGGCTGGGATATAAGTCAACACTTGCCGGTGTTTTCGGAATCTACACAAAAAGTGAAAAACATCAGGCTTTTGAAATTGTAAGTATACTTGGATTGAATGACCAGGTATATAAGAGATGTGACCAGTTAAGCGGTGGTCAGAAGCAGCGTGTAGGTATAGGCAGGGCACTTATACAAAATCCAAGGCTAATGCTTTGCGATGAGCCCATTGCTTCACTTGACCCAAATGCATCCAAAGTTATAATGGACTACCTCAGAAGAATATCAAAGGACCTTGGTATTACATGTCTTATAAATCTTCACCAGGTTGACGTTGCCCTGAAATATTCAGACAGGATCATAGGTATTAATGATGGAAGAATGATATATGACGGTTCACCTGAAAGCATTACTGCCGAAGAAGTCTATAAGATATATGGTTCTGAAGCAGGGGAGCTTATAGTGGATCTGGGAGGCAGGAATAATGGTTGATATTTTTGTATCAAAAAGGCGTAAGAGTCTGTTGTTTTATGGAGTTCTCATACTGGTTACATATCTTGCAGTAATCATTACTGAATATGACATTCAAAAAGGCTTTACATGCATTCCCAAAGCAATAAGCTGGGCAACTTCCAGCTTCTATCCAACTGTTAAATCTCTGGAAAAGCTGCCTGGTATTCTTGAAAAGCTCAAAGAAACAGTTTTTCTTTCAATTGCCTCAACAACTGTAGCTTCAATAATAGCAGGTTTTTTTGCAATAATGGGTTCAAAAACTACAAGGTTGAATGGATTAATAAGTATGCTTGTAAGAGGTATTGCTCTTGTATTCCGTAACATTCCTGTAGTAGTATGGGCACTTGTACTATTATTCTCCTTTGGTCAAAGCTCACTTACCGGTTATTTTGCCTTGTTTTTTATTACCTT
>CAYYGK010000183.1:0-1650 GCA_964471145.1 uncultured Eubacteriales bacterium
CTCCTATCAAGTTTTCTATATAAGGATTATTGTAGATGCCCAGTATCATGGCCATCTTGCAAATATTTTTTCTTATCCAATCATCTTTTCCAGAAGTCTGATGCAAAGCAGGAGCGCCCTTGGAAGATGAAAAGCCCCCTTCCACAAAGATCCTTTCAGAGTATTTGCAACTGAACCATCACGATGCAGGTATCCAAACCATTCACCATTTTCTTCATCTGAGAAATGTGAAAATGCCCAGTCATTCACCTTTTTGAACCAATCCGAATATTTTACCTTGCCGGTTAAATAATATGCTAAAAGCGTTGCATAAAGAGCTTCTGTATGCGGCCACCAAAGCTTCATATCCCATTCTAACTGTTCTGCAGGTTTTCCTTCGATATCAATAAAATATAACAAGCCGCCATATATACTGTCCCAACCTATTTCCAAAGAATAACTGAGTATCTCTTCTGCACTGTTTATCAGCACCTTGTCATTACGGTATATTCCTTGGTGCATTAAAAACCAGGCGGTTTCTATAGAATGACCCGGATTAATACAGCGTCCCTGAGGCAGATCTAACCTTTCGCCATTTGGTCCAACCGTTTCAAACAGAGCTTTTTGAGATGGCTTGAAAAAATATTTCAAAATATCATCAGTAAACATTTTAGCTAGTGAATCATAACTGCGGTCAGAATCAGCTTCAATTAAAGTCAGGGTAGTAGTAAGCAGTATCATCGGTAATGAGAGTGACCTTGTAGAACGCACATCCGGATTTATTTTTGGAATAAGCCTTCCTGGTGTCTTATAAAGATCTACTACCATATCATAAATTTCCCTGGCTTTTAGAAGTGCGGTTTTATCACCGCTGGCTCTGTAATACTCAGCACATGCAATGATTGCAAAGGTTTCACAGAACATGTAACGTCTTTTTTGAAGCGGCTTTCCATCCTGCGTCACTATGAAGAACATACGCCTGTCACTGTCAAAGCAGTATTTTAATAAAAAATCATACCCGGATTTTGCAGCCTCAATCCATTCCCTCTTTTTATCCACTGTATTATAAAGCCTTGAAAATAGCCAAGTTGACCTCCCCTGAAACCAAACAGATTTATCAGTGTTATAGACTTTTCCTTGTTGGTCAAGGCACGTAATAAATCCACCATACCTGCCATCCAAGCTGTTTTCCAGCCAAAATGGAATACAGTCATCAAATAAAACATGCTTATAGAATTCATACAGATTTTTCATTTGCCCTTTTTTCATGTTGATTCCCCCAATATCTTGTTTTACAGCCTTATCAGCTTGCTACGTAAATAAGTAATCTATTTTTACTTCTACAGGTATTTCCACTTTATACTGCTGGATAATGCACTTTTTCTCTAATGCACACTTCGCTGCGTTGTATATCATTTCACATTTATAAGAGCAGGTCTACGCATAGCCCTGCTCTTCTTCACCAAACCGGTTTCACATCTAAATCATAAATTACTGTAGTAAAATCAAACCCATATAGACCAATGATGCAGTGCACCCAACAGATACTGATTTGTTTCCTAAATACACAGGTGATAGGTGTTGGGTCGGGGTAGCTATGGGCCCTCAAAAAAGTCAACCAATTAATCTTATTTCATCGAAATAGATTGTCGGTTGTAATGAACCTGAATC
>CAYYGK010000183.1:1750-5471 GCA_964471145.1 uncultured Eubacteriales bacterium
GGCGTAGCTGTAGGAGTTGGGATTGGGGTAGCTGTAGGTGTCGGTGTACCTGCCGGCGTAGCTGTAGGAGTTGGGGTCGGGGTAGTTGAACCAATTAATCTTATTTCATCGAAATAGATTGTCGGTTGTAATGAACCTGAATCCTCAGTGAAACATACCTTTTTTATGGTGGATGGATTACCAAGCTGACTCATGGTAACCGTTATTTCTGTCCATGTATCGGCTACTGCTGTAAAATACACAATATTACTGCTGCCGGAGTCATCAGGCCTGGTAAAAAACCTCATGACTGTATCGCTGCCTGTCCCACCATGTACCCAGAATTTAAATGCCGAATACCCGCCTGGATCAAGGTTAGGTACAGTCACAAACATCATCTCTCCCCATCCCTGGTACGCAACAGCAACCGATTTTGTACCGTCATGCACAGGACTTATATTGTTCAGGTCATGTGTGCATGATGCATTTTGAGTACTCCATCCGGTTGAAAGGGCATCCCCGTAAATCACAAGTTCAGAAACTTCTGGAGTTGGCGTAGCTGTAGGAGTTGGGATTGGGGTAGCTGTAGGTGTCGGTGTACCTGCCGACGTAGCTGTAGGTGTCGGTGTACCTGCCGGCGTAGCTGTAGGTGTCGGGGTACCTGCCGGCGTAGCTGTAGGTGTTAGTGTAGGGGTTGGGCCTCCGCTAAACTCCGTTTCATAACGAGCTTTGGCCGGTAGTATCTTTACACGTGTCGAATGAGATGTACCATTAGGATCCACCCAGGGCCAGGTATAGGTGCCGAAAAATGCCGGCTTTGAGTCAAGGTAGAGTGAATCTGTCAATGTTGTAACTGAATTGTTTGGATTATCATAAACAGTTCCATTTACATAATCAAAATCCATATGCCTGTGGAACATGTTATAGGCCTGCCCGTCATCCCATATCCCATAAGCTATGTTCCCCTGTGCATCCCAGGTATTGGTTCCAAGTCGATAAACCGCAATTTCACTTAAATTTGGATCCGACGGTATACTCCAAAGTACTGCGTCTATTGCAGTGGTTGGCGTCAACAGAACATTCCCTATAGATGCATGCTCACGGTTTCTGCCTCCCACTTCAATAGCACGTAAGTTTCCTGTGGTATATCCGTTTTTATTTCGTCCGGTTAAATGGTTGCGGAAGAAGGTAATCGATCCATTGTTTCCGTGAGTAGCATCTGTGGAAATGTTTGGCGCCCAGTTGCCCTCATATAAGTCGCTATGGGTATAGGAACAATGACTGGCATCTATGCCTGACTCCTGCCACGTATTTGTTTCATAACCCTCTATCGCATCCTCCACATAGTTATAGGCAATTACATTGCCTCCACCCGAGTCGTTAGCAAGAATACATTTGCACAGGCGCATTGCAATATTATTTTCAATTAGGCAGTCCGTCCCTCCTATATCAATCCCGTAACCTGCTCCTCCAGGCCAGTTGTTTGAGGAATCATGTACATAGCAATCACGTACTATATTGCGCAATCCATTTACAAGAACGTGCCTTCCATACCATGTGGGGTACGCACCATCGCACTCAACACTTTTCACCCAACTATAGGAACATGCTTTGCTCATTTCTATCATAGCATCTCGCATGCTCTGCATTGTCATGTCCTCCACACCTATATACTTGTAGTTTGCAGCCCGGGTGTTCCATATTTCCGGATCCTGTGAATATGGGTAATCATAGTGGACTGCGTTGGCAAGGTTAAGTGTATTTCCATCTTTCGAAGCTACCTCGACAAACTGAGCGATAGGACGATAACCATTTGGCGAATCTGGACCATTTGCAGATGGTGTATAAGAAAAATCATTGTAGGGTACTCTCATCGTCCATTTAACATCATAACGCCATACAAAACCATATGTCCCAAGTGGGTCTCCATCCTCGACCTGGTCAAGCCTCAGGATATCACCGGGTTGTATTCCACTGGCATCTGCAACCGTAATGCTTGTAGCACCTTTTTCTATACTTTGTGTCACATTAACAGCAGAAGTGTTTTCATAAGTGGGAAATTTCTCGCCAATATATATACCTACGTGATTACTTGACCCCCGAAGGTATGTCTGGCGTATCCCAGCTCCACGCAGTACAACATTGGGTTGGTTCATAAGAATATCGCTATTGACTTTATAAACTCCTGCAGGAAGATAGACTACCTGCCTGTTGCTCGGAGTTGCAACGCTGCCAGCAGCCTGAATTGCGCTGTTTATTACAGCTGTTGCATCGGTTGTACCATTGCCATATGTCTGTGCATCTATTGTTGTGTAAATGGTTGTAACTGTTGGAATTCCACCGGGAATGCCAGGGCTCCAAACTGTACGGCAGTTTTCAGGAACAATACTTGTATCGACTGCACTTGCTGAACCAGGCTGGATAACAAAAACATAACTCATTACGACAAAAGCTAATATAAACTTTGAAATTTTAAATGCTTTCATACTCTATTACCTCCAATTATAGTTTTTTAAAACCATCTATGTGTAATAGGTTTATTATTTTACAGAATCATACACAACATATACTTCACTCCCTTCTTGTTCAGAATTTTCCACTCCTCTGCCTATTATCATTATCTTATATCAAGACTCACTTGCAACCGGTTGTTAGCCATTTGGTATAATCTTTGTAAAGTGTAGTAGAACCGTGATGTCCGGCAAATGTCGCAGAGCCGGGTTTGTTCATCATTCCCTGGTACTGATAAACCAGAACCATATCTACATATGGCGAAACTGCCTCGAGTTGTTTTTTCACCCTCTCAAATGGCGCGGGTAAAAGGGCACTTTTATAAACCTCACCCTCAAACTCGAATATTTCAACGTCAGCCCAGAGTGAAACATTAGGAACCTTATCATGGGCTTTTCGCAAACCCTTAAAAAATTCGGAGCTTTCATTAACTCTAGTTTTTTGTACTCCTACTTCATCTTGATAAGCAATTATATCCACATCCATTTTCTGCAATTGTTTAATATAGTTTTCATCAGGAACTACAACCCTTGTTCCATAAGGCGCTATAAGTATTTTAAAACCGGGTGTAAGTCTACGGGCAATACTGCTGCAGTTATTAACATAATTAATATAAGTTTCGCTGTAATGCCTGTCAATAAATGCTTCATTAGGCCAATACCAGCCATAAAAACTTTTATGGCCGGCATAACGCTCTGCCAACTCTTTCATACCCAATTCACGTCTTTTCATAATATCCGGGTCAACAAAACAATCATTTAATTTCCTCCAGTCACCAAAAAAACCGGCACCAATAAAAAATTTGACTTTATACTTATCCCCGGCAGAAAGAACGGCCTCCAATGGATCATCACATGCCAACCTGGCCCCCAGAAAAGAAGAGGTATTATAGAATGCCTTGGAATCAAGCATAACAGACATAATTACAAGATACTTCATGCCAATTTCTGATATTTCTTTTATTTTGGCATCCCAGTCTATACGTGAAAACCCAGCACATGTTGGGTTCCAGTAAATCCCTTCTTCTTTGCTGTGATGCTGGAATTCAAACCAGCTACCTTTTATTTGTTTAATCATGTTATCATTTTCCTTCTTTTTACGTTAACCATCTTCCGTGATAATCGCTTGTTTCCAAGAATGGTCAGACACTGAAAACAATTACAAATAATTGAATCCTGATAGTATTTAGTTTTTTCATAGTATGTGCTGATGCCTTTTTGCAAAACAAAAA
>CAYYGK010000184.1:0-5284 GCA_964471145.1 uncultured Eubacteriales bacterium
TTATAACAGGTCTCCTGTCAGTCTCCCAGAAACCTCCTTATCTCTTCCTCTGCAGTTTCATCTGAATCGGCAGCATGTATAAGGTTTTCAAAATCATGGGACCCCAGGTCCCCTCTTATTGTTCCAGGAGAAGAATTGTAAGTCTTCCTTTTTCCGACCATATCACGTACAATCTTAATAACATTTTCTCCTTGAATAACCATTGCAACCACAGGTCCTGAAGTCATGAAGTCTATCATTTCCTCATATATTGATTCATGACTGACGTGTGCATAATGCTCTTCCGTTATCTCCCTTGACAACGTAAACATTTTAATATTTGTTATGTTAAGATCCCTTTTTTCAAACCTTGACATTATCTCGCCAACCAGTTTTCTTCTTACAGCATCAGGCTTTAGCATTACAAAAGTCTTTTCCATTGTTCACTTATCCTCATTTTCCTTATTATCTGTTTTTCCTGAAGTGTCTTCTGCTTCCTGTTTTTCCCCGGCGGATTCGCTTTTCTCCACAGTATCCTTCTCATCATTTGATGTTACACTCTTCTTTGCAGAAGACTTCTTAGTCTTTCTGGTTCCAGTAGTTTTTTTCGTTTTAGCAGTTTTCTTCTCTTCCTTTTCAGGTTCTTCTACATCTGTAGAAGAATCCTTTTTTTCATCAGATTCCTTTTCTTGAGTTTTTTCTACATTTTTCTTTTCAGATTTGGTTTCTTTGTCTGGTTTTTCCTTTTCATCTTCTTTTGGGGGTTCATCAGGTTTTTCAGATTCCGGTTCCTTTTTATTGATTTTCTTCTCTTCATCAAAACCCTGTACATGTTCTTCAAGATTAAGATGACCAAGCATATCGCCTATCTTTATAGACATTTCCTCTGTGTGGCTGTTTGAAAGGTCTTCATGTTTCCTTTTGCTTCTTCTTGTTTTTGGTCTGCTCACAGTCTTTTCAGCCTTTTTTTGAGTTCTCTTCCCTGGTGTACGATCGTTTTTCTTTTCGGCAGTTTTTTGCTCTTCCTCAGATTTTGGCGGATCTATGGGGTTAACCTCTTTTATACTCAGGCTTATTCTCTGATTTTTTTCATCAACTTCAAGGACCTTTGCTTCAACTTCCTGCCCTTTTTTCAGTACATCTTCCGGTTTTACAATTCTCCTTGAAGAAATCTGAGATATGTGAACAAGGCCGTCAACGCCTTCCATAAGTTCAACAAATGCGCCAAACGGAACCAGTCTCACAATCTTACCCTTTACTATATCCCCAGCACTGAATTCTTCATCAACATTTTTCCACGGATTGTCTTCATCTTTCCTGTATCCCAGCGATATTCTTTCTTTCTCCCTGTCGAAATCAAGCACCCGGACTTTTACTGTATCGCCCATGCTTATAACCTCGGAAGGATGCTTAATATTTGTCCATGATAGCTCAGTAAGATGAATAAGGCCGTCAACTCCTCCGATATCAACAAAAGCACCGAAATCAGTTATCCCTGTGACCTTACCTGTGTATTCCCTGCCTTCCTCGATACCTTCCCAGAGCTCTTCTACCTTCTTTTCTTTTTCTTCCTCGATAAGTACCCGCCTTGAACCTATGACCTTTCCTTTTTTTCTGTTAAACTCAATAATGCGGACAGTAACATTCTTTCCTGAAAACTCATTTAAGTCCTTTATATACCTGTCGCTTAAATGCGAAGCAGGAATAAAAATCCTTATACCCTTACTGACTGTCAAGACTCCTCCCTTTACAATTTCTATAACCTTTGCCTCAACCGGAGTCTTGTCGTTGTAGGCTTTCTTAATCTTGTTCCAGCCTTTTCGATCATCTACCTTTTTCTTAGAGAGCCTGACAGTGCCTTCCTTGTCATCAACCTTAACAACGTAAACGTCTATTTCATCCCCGACCTTCAAGTCCTTTTCAGGGTTGAAATTCTCATCCTTGCTGTACTCTTCAATAGGAACTGTGCCGTCAGACTTGTAACCGAGATCCACATATATCTCATTTTCATTAAATCCGATTATTTTACCCGTCACTATTTTTCCAGTCCTTATGGATACCATTGAGTCATCCAATGCTTCCTGAAAGGTTTTTTCGTTCTCTTTCTTCTGCTCATTTTCGCTGCTGTTCTCCTGCTGCTGTTCATCAACATTTACATTAGCATTAGCATCATTCTCATTCATATTAAGCTCTTCCATCCTGTCCACTACCTCCTTGATTATCCAGTCGGGGGTAGAAGCCCCGGCGGTAATCCCGATATTTTTTATTTGCTTTATGTTCAACGACGGTAAATCGTCGATGGTTTCAATCTTATATGTTTTTTCACAGCTGTTTTTGCATATTTCATAAAGCTTGTGAGTATTTGAGCTGTCGTAACCGCCAATTACGATCATCACATCGGCTCTTTTCGCAAGCTTAAGTCCCTCAGCCTGTCTGTCAGTTGTAGCTGCACATATCGTATCAAATTTTAATACATTTTCAAACCTTTTGTCAATGTATCCCGTCAGGCTCTGCCATTTTTCGTGAGTTATGGTTGTCTGAGCAACCACACATGCATCCTTTTTTTCATCTTCAATCCTGTCAATATCCTCCTTGCAGTTCACTATATATGCGCTGTTGCTGCACCATCCGTTTATGCCCTTTACTTCAGGATGGTCACTGTCACCCACTATGATTACCATGCAGCCTTCCCTGTATTTCTCCTGTACAAGCCTGTGTATCTTCTTAACATACGGGCAGGTTACATCTATGATGTCCAGCCCCCTTTCCCTTATGGCCTCATATGTCTGTGGGGTTACTCCGTGGGCCCTGATGACTACAAAACCCGGAGGTTCCAGATCCTCTATATCTTCAACTACTCTGACTCCTTCTGCTTCGAGATTCTTCACAAGCTGTTTGTTGTGAATTATCGGGCCAAGTGTATAAATAATGCTTTTTTTTCCCTCAAGAAGGTTGTTGACCGTTTGGATAGCCCTGTCTACTCCAAAACAAAAACCTGCACTTTTCGCAACCCCAATATTCAATCAATCGCCTCCAGCAATCCGAATATCCGCTCCATAATCTGTTTACTAAACTCCCTGATTTCCTTTTTTTCGTTTTCACAGTTCAGCGGTTTGTATGTGAAGGGTTTTCCAAAAACAATATGAACCTTTTCAAAAACCCTCTTTCCGCCCTTAACGCCGACAGGCAGTATGGGAACACCTTTTTTCACAGCAAGTACCGCCGCTCCCGGCTGTACTCTCTTACCGCCCCTTGTGCCCTGTGGAAATATCCCTACTATGTGTCCCATATCAAGATGCTTTATTGCGTTCCTCACAGAGCCCACATCCGTCCTGCCTCTCTTTACGGGAAATGCTTCCCACCACTTTGACAGTATGAATGAAAATCCGGGTATCTCAAAAAGCTCCTGCTTTGCCATCCAGTAAATCCATCTTTTAACCCTTGGCCCTATAAAGAACATATCCAGCATCGTTACATGATTGGGGCAAAGAATCAGCGGACCGTCATCGGGTATGTTCTCTTTTCCTGAAACCCTTATCCTGAAAACAGGCGACAGCACCACAATACACATTAGTTTTGACAGGGCTTTTATCATACCGCACCTTCCACAATGCCTATAAGCTTTTGTGCCACTTGCTCTATACCCATATTTGTAGAATCTATCTCTATGGCATCATCTGCTTTTACCAGCGGTGAAAACTCCCTGGTACTGTCATTTTTATCTCTGTATTTTATATCCTCTATTACATCGTTAAAAAATGTTTCAATCCCCTTTCCTTTTTGCTCTTTATACCTTCTTTTTGCCCTTGCCTCGACTGAAGCATTAAGGAAGAATTTGAAATCAGCATCAGGCAGCACATGTGAACCGATGTCCCTTCCGTCCATCACTATGTTTTTTTTCTTTGCAATCCTTCTCTGCATCTCTACCATCTTGTCCCTTACCTCAGGAACCACAGCAACATCGGAAGAACCGGTTGTAACCTCCCTGCTTCTTATCTCTCCTGTCACATCCTTATTGTCAAGAATCATCCTCTGTTCTCCGTCTTTAAAAACCACATCCATATCAATATATTCAACCATCACCGCAATCTCTTTACCCTGCTTTGTATCAATTCCTTCCTTTATTGCCTTAAGAGCAACCGTCCGGTACATGGCCCCAGTATCAAGATATACATATCCGAGTCTTTTTGCCAGTATTTTTGCCATTGTACTCTTGCCGGCACCCGCCGGTCCGTCTATAGCTATGCTCCTTACAACCTCAAGGTCTTTTCTCAAGCTTTTTGCCCCCTTCAGGTATACATGCTCTATGTCTTTTTTATATTTAACAGAATAAAAATGCATAAGCACCCTTATACATTTTTTCAGGCTTCCCGGTACATCTATTTCTCTGGTACACATAAGAGGTGTATTCTTCCATCCCATTTTCCTGGCAGCTTCTGCCGGAAATGATGCATCAAGATCTTCAGTCATTGAAAATATAACACTTATAATGTCATCTTCTGATATACTGTTTCTCTTCGTCAGTTGCCCTAGAAGTTCTCCTGTTGCGTCCAGTATTGACTTTTTGCTGTTCTCATCAACAGTAATTGCTCCTCTTACGGCTTTTACACCGGACATTCCATCCACAACTCCAATACGAACAATATTGTTCAAAAGCCATCGGCTCAAAAACCCCTCATCCAAGCTCCTAACACATTATATAGGAATAGTTGACTTAAAACAATATTTAATTTGATTGAATGTGTTATTTTGATTGTTGCTTACTGTTTGGTCATTTCACACCCAGACTTCTTTCAGCGCTTCTCTAAACAACCTGTCTAACTTGTCCATATCAAGGTTTTTAATATCTTTTAGTTGCTTAACATAATGGTCGAAGTAATTCATTCTGGATACTAAAAACTCATTTATAGCATCAATTCTTTTTTCCACATTCATTTCCTTGCTAATCCTTTTCCGGGCAAGAAGCTTTATTTAGCTCATTGAGCAAGGCAGGACCGATTTCAATTGAATTCAATAATGTTTCAAAAAGCATAGGTGGTTGCGTTTTATATTTCTCAACCCACATACAAGCGATGATTGGACGATTTACATAGAAATATTTTTTTATCCTGACTAAATCGCCCTTTAAAGATTCTCTGTAATTCCCTTTTAACTTGCATATGAAGCTACTATATTGTTTTTAAACTATTGGCGAACTCAACCATTCCAGTAAAGTTGGATTTGATTTGCTAAACAGTACAAGTGTTTTTCTAACTTAACAATGCAAGAAGTCTCCCATCTTCTAAAAGTGGAGAGATGAATTGCT
>CAYYGK010000185.1:0-5248 GCA_964471145.1 uncultured Eubacteriales bacterium
ACTCTCATGAGAAGACTGACTCTGTTTTCAGAACCCGTGCCTTTGCCCGGAACAATGAATTAATGGTGGGTTTAAGAAAATTTGGAATACCTGTTGTCAATGAAGAGCCCGGGTATGAAATGCACGGGTATTCATGGGATGGTAGGTACAACCCCAGATCATGGAACTACCAGAATCCCGATACGCTTTTAAGGACCTTCTGGACAGCTGCAGCAGCAGGTGCATATTCCATGTGGGGGCATTATGATACCTATGAGCCGGAAGATTTCTGGCATGGAATATGTAGGACTGTCACACCCACGTATCTAAGGATTCTGCATGATTTTATGATGAAAATTCCCTACTGGGAAATGGAACCGTCCAATGACACTGTATCAGCAGGGGAAGTGATAGAATTTAATAAACCCTACCGCACAAATTTTTGTCTTTCCAAAGAAGGGGATACATACATGATCTATTCTCTGTACGGAGGGAAAGTGGATGTATCGCTTGCAAAAGGATTAAAATACAGTGCAGTCCAGGTGAATCCCAGAGATGGCAGCAGCGTTGAGCTGGGAATAGTGTCCGGAGGAAACCAGAGATTCCTGCTGAAAGCAGAAGATATTGTTCTGCTGATCCAAAGAAAAATTTGATTGGAGATGATACAATGACTGAAAAACCCAATATTGTTCTAATTAATTGCGATGATCTTGGCTATGGTGATTTGGGCTGCTATGGTTCAAAGGTCAACGACACACCTGTCCTTGATAGCATGGCGCAGGGAGGCATCAGGTTTAACAGTTTTTATATGGCGTCACCTGTTTGTTCTCCCTCCCGAGGCGCTATGATGACCGGCTGTTATCCCCCAAGGATAGGTTTTGGTAGCTTTGATGATGATGTAGTTCTATTCCCCGGCCAGGGGATTGGGCTAAGTCAGCATGAAACAACAATTGCTGATATTTTAAAAGTATCAGGGTACAGTACGATGCTTGTAGGTAAGTGGCACTGCGGTGATCAACCTGATTTTCTTCCTACAAGGCATGGCTTCGATCACTACTACGGGCTTCCTTATAGTAACGATATGGGTATTCAGGCTGGCAAAACCGTTATCAGGCCACCTCTTCCATTGATGCTTGACGAGGAGGTCATACAAGAGCAGCCGGATCAGACATCATTGACCGAAAGGTATGTGGAGCAGGCAGTAAGATTTATAAGAAGTAATAAGCAAAATCCCTTTTTTCTTTACTTTGCACATATGCATGTTCACCTGCCGCATTACACGCCGGAAAGGTTTATGAGGCAATCCCAAAACGGGGAATATGGAGCAGCCGTTGAATGCATTGACTGGGCTACTGCTGTAATCCTGGATGAACTGAAAAAATTGGGGATAGAGAATAATACCCTTGTAATATTCACATCGGATAATGGGTCTAATACACGTAAAGGAGGAAGCAATGCACCCCTTAGGGGGACAAAGACAACGACCTGGGAAGGAGGCATGCGAGTTCCATGTATTATGTCTTGGCCTGGAAGGATTCCAGAGGGGATCGTTTCAGATGCATTAGTGACCTCTCTTGATTTTTATCCCACGATAGCACATATTGCCGGAGCTAATATTTCAAATCAGAAAGAGATAGACGGAATGGATATAAGTTCAGTGATATTTGACGGACAGGGTGCTAAGTCACCCAGAGAAGTATTCTATTATTACTTTATGAACAGACTTGAAGCGGTCAGGGTGGGGAAGTGGAAGTTGCATGTACGTAAGTTCAATTCCCGTCTGAACCAAGATGAGGAGGTAAGGCTGCTATATGACCTGGAAAATGATATTAGTGAATCCCACAATCTTTATAATCAGTATCCTGATGTTGTTAAAAGGTTAGAAGCTTACCTGGATGAGTGCAGGGAAGACCTGGGTGATGAAGGGACAGGTATAAAAGGGAAAAACATCAGACCTTCAGGAAGAGTGGAAAAACCGGACACTTTAACCCATATCAACCATGAACATCCTTATATCATAGCAATGTATGATAAAGAGGACTTCGGTTGATGATGCAGACATGAAAAACATACTAAAAACCAGTTTCTCTATGATGAAGGGGTATATAAATGATAAATATCAATTTTAAGGCAATAGGAAATAAGATGAACCGATACTGGGAGACAATGGTAGGGTCTGGACATGCCTATCTTGCGCTTCGTGAAGACTACAGGCAGCAACTAAAGGATGTAGTACAAAACCTGGGGTTTAAATACATACGGTTTCATGGGATATTTGATGAGAATATCGGTATATATACGGAGGATGAACAGGGTCATGCAAGATACAATTTTATTCAGTCAGATATGATTTATGATTTTCTATTAGAAAATGGTATCCGACCATGTGTTGAATTTGGTTACATGCCGGAAGATTTAAAATCTGCAGAAAAATACCACTTTCGATGGCGATATCGGGTAAATGTCAGTCCTCCAAAAGATTATAAAAAGTGGTATGACCTCATCCATGCTTTTGTGTCTCATTATGTTGAGAGATATGGACTGGAGGAAGTCCGAAGCTGGTATTTTGAAGTTTGGAATGAATATGATCTACCCCAGTTCTGGTCCGGAACATCAGCAGAATATTTGAGACTCTATGAATCCACTGCCTTGGCTGTTAAAGCAGTTGACAAGAATCTAAGGGTAGGAGGGCCTGCAGTTACTTCCAATGGCGATAGCAATGCCAGGCATTTTCTCAGTTTTGTAAAAGATAATGATATTCCAATCGACTTTTACAGCTACCATGCATACTGTGCATCATGGTTTCTTGATGGAGATGGAACACAGAAGAGATGCTTTTTAGAATATGATAAATGGCTGAGTCTCTTAAAGAAAGGTAGAAAGATGCTTGTAGAATATGGAATGGAGCATCTGCCCATTTATATTACAGAATGGAACAGCACCCCATCTTCAAGAGATTTTTCTCATGATGTACCATTTATTGCGCCGTTTATATGCCAGAGCATAAAGGACGGATATGGCTGCTGCGAGGGTTTTTCTTATTGGACTTTTAGTGATGTATTTGAGGAAAGAGGTCCAGGAAATGCTGAGTTTCACGGGGGCTTCGGGTTAATAACCCTTCGTGGAATCCATAAGCCCTCCTATAGTGCTTACAAAATGCTGCACATGCTGGGCGATAAACTGCTTTATATTGGAGATGAGCCTGTCATTGCAGCAAAGGACGAGAATAATTCTCTCCAGATACTTGCATGGAATTATATTCATCCGGATACAGATATAGAGTTAAACGATGGCACCGAACCGCAATTTTCAATGCAAAGCAGAAAAAAAATAGAACTGGTTGTTGATAATATTTCAGGGCAGTATTTAATACGCCGTTTTAGATTGGATTCTAAGAAAGGAAATGCCTATGACGCATGGAAAGGAATGGGGAAGCAAAAATCCTTGAAATCTCATCAGGTAGAAACCTTAAAAAGCAGTATGGATATGGTTCTTTTAGAAGAAAGGAAAATCAGGATTAAAGGTAAAGTAGATATAGAGATGGCACTTGAGCCACATGCAGTAGAGCTTATAATGTTTATTTGTGAAGAATAAGGTTTCTGGGAAGCTGCTGAAATGGCTCATGGCTTAATATGATTGAAGGTTTATTTAGCAAACTCACAAAGCAAATGCAAAATGGCATTAGAGCTTCAAATGAGGCAGAGCTTGAGGAACGAATATAACCATACTAGTCCTATCTAGCATGTATAACAAGAAAGCAGGTGATATAATGAAAAGAAAACCAAACCAAACATTATAATTTTCAATCCCGACCAATTCCGGGCGGATGTGGTTACACACCTCGGAGAACCATTACAGGTTACTCCCAATCTTGACAGGTTTACATATAATGAAGCTGTTTCTTTCAGAAACGCTTTCTGCAAGAATCCGGTCTGCAGCCCAAGCCGTTGCAGTTATATGAGCGGCTGGTATCCTCATGTGAGGGGGCACAGAGTACAAAACAACGGAACTGCATATCTGATGGAGAAGGATGAACCCGTTCTTTTGAAGACTTTGAAGAAAGAGGGGTATTATGTATGGTGGGGGGGAAAAAATAATCTTATTCCAGAAAATTGTTCATGGGTTGATTACTGTGATGTTAAAAATAGTTATAATAAAGATGTAAAAAAGATGTATGGATATGACACAGAAATTTGCAGAGGTCCTAAAGAAGGAGGCAACTATTATTCATTTTATTTTGGTAAGCTCAAAAAAGATGATGCGGACGTATATTATGATTCAGACTGGCATGATGTTATGAGTGCGATTGAACTGATTAAGAATCCGCCTAAAGACAAGCCTTATTGCATATTTTTGCCGCTAACATATCCTCATCCCCCTTATGCTGTGGAGGAACCCTGGTATAGTATGTTTGATCGGGAGAACGTTCCTGAAAGAACAGCCTCACCTGAGAGCTGGGATGATATGCCCGCTGTTATGAGAAAGGTCCAAAAAGCGCAAGGTACTGAAAATTGGAAGGAAGACCGCTGGAAAGAACTTATGGCCACCTACCTGGGAATGGTTGCCCGTATTGATTACCAGTTCGGGCTTGTTATAGATGCTTTGAAAGCCTCAGGACAATATGATGATACAGCTGTTTTTGTATTTGCCGATCATGGAGACTATACCAGGGATTTTGGTCTTGTAGAGAAAAACCCCAATACATTTTATGATTGTCTGACAAGAGTGCCCTTTATTGTTAAGCCACCATCTAGCGTAAGTTTTAGGCCAGGCATTCGGGATGCCTTGATTGAACTTGTTGATTTTTCTGCTACAGTGGAAGAACTAACAGGGGTTAAGCCAAAACACCACCATTTTGGCAAGTCTCTTTTACCGGTTATAACCGGAGAAAAGACTGAACATAGAGATGCAGTGTTTTGTGAAGGAGGTTTTTTAATAAATGAACTGGAAACAATCGAAGGCTTACCCGAGATTAATATAGAGGGCATTTATGGAACCAGAATAGCGGTATATAATGAAAATGGTCCTGAACGTACACGGGCAGTCATGGTTCGAACTAAATACTATAAGTATGTTCGAAGGTTTTATGAAAAGGATCAGTTGTTTGACCTAAGAAAAGACCCGAAAGAAACTAAAAACAGAATTGATGATCCTGAACTTAATGAGGTATTAGGCGGAGTGAACTACCACCAATTGTAGAAGATGGCGGCTTCTCGGTTCTTCTGGGTTCGCAACCTCACCCATCCCCGAAGGCTCGCACCGAGCCATT
>CAYYGK010000186.1:0-5220 GCA_964471145.1 uncultured Eubacteriales bacterium
TTAGTAACTCTATGCTTGAACACACCGGACAGCTTTCTTTTCAGAGGGTATTTTTTAATGCCATAGTGATGGTACAAACCAGCCTGAGCTGCCCAGCATATGTGAAAGGTAGAAAAAACATTCTTTTTACTCCAGTCCATTATCTGTTCTAATTCATTCCAATAATTGACTTCTTCAAAGTACAGTTTTTCTACCGGAGCGCCTGTAATAATCAAACCATCGAATTTATGGCTGCTGATTTGGTCAAAGGTAGTGTAAAACCTGCTTAAGTGCTCTGGCGGAGTGGTTTTTGATTGATGTGTTGCAGGATGAATCAGTATAACATCAACCTGTAGGGGTGTGTTGCCTATAAGTCTCAGTATCTGACTCTCTGTAGCAATCTTATCCGGCATCAGATTGAGAATAACTATTCTTAATGGGCGAATATCCTGGTGACAGGCACGTTGTTCAGCCATAACAAAAATGTTTTCGTTTCTCAGTGTTTCAATTGCCGGCAGGTCATCCGGTACATTGATCGGCATTCATAAATCCCCTTTTTTCATATTTCCCCGAACAGTTCAGTTGACAGATATCTTTCTGCGGTATCGGGAAGCAATACAATAATAAATTTTTCTTTGTTTTCAGGCCTTTTAGCAATTAATGACGCTGCGAATGCTGCTGCCCCTGAAGAGATACCAACAAGCAGGCCCTCGGTTTTTGCCAATAGACGTGAAGTTTCAAAAGCTTCATGGTTTTTTACTGTAATGATTTCATCTATTACTTCCCTGTTAAGGACATCCGGTACAAAACCTGCTCCCAACCCCTGGATTTTATGTGGTCCAGGGTTGCCTCCGGATAATACAGGGGATTCAAAAGGTTCAACCCCTGCTATTCTAATTTGCGGGTTTTTTTGTTTAAGTGCCTCACCAACTCCTGTTATTGTTCCCCCCGTACCAATGCCTGCAACAAAAATGTCAATTTTGCCCTGGGTATCTTTCCAGATTTCCTGTGCTGTTGTTTCTGTGTGTATCTGCGGATTGGCAGGATTTTTAAACTGCTGGGGCATAAACGCTCCGGGAATGGAATCTGCAAGTTCCTGAGCTTTTGATACTGCACCTTTCATCCCCTGCGAGCCGGGAGTTAATACAAGTTCAGCACCCAACTGCCTTAAAAGGTTTCTTCTTTCGATGCTCATAGTATCAGGCATTGTCAATATAAGCCGGTAGCCCTTAACAGCACTTACAAGCGCCAACCCTATGCCTGTGTTTCCGCTTGTAGGCTCAATTATTACAGAGTCGTCTGCCAGTGTTCCTTTTTTTTCTGCTTCCTCTATCATGGCATAAGCTATCCTGTCCTTAACACTCCCCCCGGGATTGAAGTATTCGAGTTTTGCAATAATTCTGGCATCAATCTGTTTTATTCTGGCAAATAAAGACAACTCTACTAACGGTGTCCTGCCAATCAATTCAATTACATTACCTGCTATTTCATACATTAGCACCATCTCCTTCTAACCTTATATATAATACATATAGCTTTCATCAATACTTAGCTTGTACTTTTTGGCAAGATGAGAAAAGTTAACTGATGATGCTACATCATAAATTCCATTTTTTATCTTTTTCCAGACATATCTTGATGCACAGCTTGCATACATTTCGCATTGAGTCTTTATGTTGCCTTCAGCCACACATCTGACAGGAGCCATTGTACCCTCCAAAGCATCCAGTACCATGTCAGCAGTCAGGTTTTCAGGAGAAACTGACAAAACATACCCTCCCTGCGCACCTCTTTCACTTCCAACAATACCTGCCTTTCTCAACAGCGTGAAAAGATGTTCCAGGTATTTTACAGGCAAACCCTGTTTTTCAGCTATTCTCCCTACTGAAACAGGCTGTTGCCATCCATTTAATGCAAGTTCCAGCACTGCGGCTATTCCATATCTTCCTTTTGTACTTATCTTCATATTAAACTCCTGCCTTTTGTAAAGCATTTTCAAGGTCGTATAAAAGATCATTTACAGTTTCCAGTCCTACAGACAGCCTGATCATATCGGGAGTTATACCTGATTTCTCCTGCTCAGAAGCAGACATTTGCGCATGTGTTGTACTTGCAGGATGGATCACCAGCGATTTAGCATCTGCGACATTTGCAAGGTGTGAAAACAGTTCAAGGTTTTCAATAAATGAAATACAAGCGTCATATCCACCTTTTAGAGTAAATGTGAATATTGCACCTGCACCTTTTGGCAGATATTTTTGGGCAAGGTTATAATACCTGTTCCCTTTTAAAGAAGGATAGTTGACGCTGGAAACTGTGGCATGATTATTTAAAAACTGTGCGATTTCTATCGTGTTTTGTACATGACGTTCAACCCTTAGAGAAAGCGTTTCCAGTCCCTGCAGCAAAAGAAATGAATTAAAAGGGCTGATGCAGGCCCCTGTATCTCTTAAAAGCTGTACTCTTGCTTTGGCAATATATGCGTTTTGTCCAAAAACCTCTGTAAAGACCAGGCCATGATATGATGAGTCTGGAGAACTGAATTCGTCAAAACGCTCTGAATTCTTCCAGTCAAATCTGCCAGTGTCAATAATCACACCACCTATTGCGGTCCCGTGACCTCCTATGTATTTTGTGGCTGAGTGTACAATTATGTCTGCTCCATGTTCAACAGGCGTTACCAGGTATGGGGTTCCAAAAGTATTGTCAACAATGAGCGGGATGCCGTTTTTATGTGCTACTTCGGAAATGGCCTGTATGTCCGGTATGTTTATTGTGGGGTTTCCAATTGTTTCAATGTACACTGCTTTGGTTTTCCTGTTGATTGCTTTCTCAAATTCCTCCGGCAAGTCAGGGTCTGCGAATACTATTTTGATTCCCAAGCGTCTGAGGGTGAATGCAAACAGATTATATGTACCACCGTATAATCTATTGGAGGACACAATCTGGTCACCCGAACCTGCCAGATTCAGTATTGAGTACATGACAGCGGCTGAACCTGAAGCTGTTGCCAGAGCACCTGTTCCGTTTTCTAGAGCTGTCATTCTTTCTTCAAATACCTGTGTAGTCGGATTCATTATTCTGGTATAGATATTACCCGTTTCACGTAGTGCAAAAAGGTCTGCCGCATGCTGTGTGTTCTTAAATACATATGAGGTTGTCTGATACAGAGGTACGGCTCTTGCTCCTGTACTTGGGTCTGGTTTCTGTCCTGCATGCAGTTGAAGAGTTTCGAATCCGTATTTTTCAAACATAAAAACTAAACCTCCTTTAAATGCAGTAAGATAAGAGCGCGTTTTCGTTATTTAGCTTATATATATCTACAAGATGCAATAAGGTAATTGAAGTACCAATATCCTTTATTCTTTCGTTTATGGGATTCCAGAGGCTATTTTTCAGGAAAATTTCAATAACATTGGTGCAATTGCTGTCACCGAGTATGGATTGTGGGCCTTCCAGAGCATTCAGGATGTGTCCAACAGTAATGGAAGCAGGCGGTTTTGCAAGTGCATACCCCCCATGAGGGCCTTTAAGGCTTTTAACGAGACCGGTTTTCTGCAGTTCAGAAAAAACCTGATGAAGATAATTTGCAGAAACCTGTTGTTTTTTTGCTATCTCATATATTGACATGTATCCTCCACCCGAACTGACTGCAAGCTCGACCATTGTTCTCAATCCGTATCTTGCTCTTGTTGATGCCTTCAATTAATCATCTCCTTTAAAAACAATCATATTACTATGATATATTTAAAATATGAGATTGTCAAACAATTTATTATATAATATAATTTAAATATAATTTATATGATTAAATGTAGCCAGAGGTGATTTATGAAAAATGCAGTGATACGTGTTGCAAAAGCCATAGCAGAAAGAGACCCTGCAGCAAAAAGCCTGCTGGAAGTAATATTTTTATACCCGGGGTTCCATGCAGTGTTATTGCATAAAATAGCACATTGGCTTTACATGAAAAGATTTTACTTTGCGGCAAGAATGGTTTCACAGGTTTCAAGATTTTTAACAGGCATTGAAATACACCCGGGAGCAAAAATAGGAAAGGGCCTATTCATTGACCATGGTATGGGAATAGTTATAGGTGAAACGTCTGAAATTGGAGACAACTGTACCATTTACCACGGGGTTACACTGGGTGGTACAGGCAGGGAACAAGGGAAAAGACATCCTGTGATAGGAAACAATGTATTGATAAGTTCGGGGGCAAAGATTCTAGGCCCTCTGACAGTTGGTGACAACTCAAGAATAGGAGCAAATGCGGTGGTGCTTGATGACGTGGAACCGTTTTCAACCGTAGTGGGCGTTCCAGGCAGAGTTGTAAAGGTAAAGGGGAGGCGTATAATGCCATCTATAGAACTGGATCATATTCACCTGACCGATCCTGTAGCGCAGGAATTTGACAGGATAAGAATACGTATTGAGAGATTAGAAAAAAACTCATACTAGGGCAGATACTTTTTTAGTGATATCGGCATCTCGTCAACCACCTGCCATGTTATTGGGGGATTGTATACGGCACCTGTCAGGGGGGCCATAACCGCAGCTTCAACAGCCAGCCGTTGTACAGATATACTCAGGCTGCAAACTGCTGCTGCACATCCAAGTGGAAGGCTGCCTACACGGGGAATGTTTATGTCGTTAGGACAGGTTTGATATAATACCGCTGCATATTGAATAACTGCCTTATAATATGATATAATTGGCGGTGCAGGATTATGGATTCTATTTGTTTGAGATTTGCTCTTAATGAGGAGAACAGCCTATGGCTTTTGTTACCGGTCAGTTTAATGATTCCTATAAACCTGTAATGGACGGGGTTGCCAGTGTGATAAGGAATTATGCGTACTGGCTTAACCGCAACTTTGGGGAAAGTTATTTAATCACTCCCGCATTTCCTCAATATGAGGATACTGAAGAATTCAAGGTTTTAAGGTATTTCAGCACTGTACTGCCCAGGAGGCGCCCGTACAGGCTGGGCATACCGCAGCTTGATTTTGCCTTCAGGAAGAAAATCAACAGGATACCATTCGGTATAGTTCACGCACACTGCCCTTTCAGTTCAGGGCAGATTGCGCTCCAGCTTGCCCGGCGCAGGGGAATACCTATAGTAGCCACTTTTCATTCCAAATACTATGATGACTTCAAGGAAGCGGTGCGCCTGGAGAATATCACACAGTATTTCATAAAGAGAGTCATTGGCTTTTACAATTCATGTGATGCCGTATG
>CAYYGK010000187.1:0-1316 GCA_964471145.1 uncultured Eubacteriales bacterium
AGCTCCCTGTATAGTTTTTTTTAAACAGGTACGCCTTTGTCCCCGTACACTGCTCCATTGCAGTTGCACACTTTAATATTAAGCCAAACGGAATAAAAAAACAAGTATGATAGGTAATCATGATTTAAAAATTATTTTTCTTGAAAAAATTTCATAAATATAATATATTTATGCCTGACGTCATACTCTATGAGGTGGTGGAAATGGAAAATAAGGCTTTCATAATCCGCAATGAACTAAGGGCAGTCAGGTCTACGGTTAAAATTCTTATAGGAGCAGACATTGCAGCTTTTGCGGCAATATATCTATTCAGGGCAACCGGTGTATTCGAGAATATTGTACTCAAAGAGCTCATAGTACTGTTTCTTGTCAGCATTGTCTTTATTCTTTTGCCTCTTCTACTGATATTCCTGAAGGCAAATCCGGTACTGGTCAAGTATTCTGTAGTTTTCTCAGCGGCTGTAATAGTAGGAATTTTAAACAGCAAGCCTTATCTTGATTTAAATCTTGTGTTTCTCTTTCCTATCGCTCTTGCATGCATGTTTTTTGACACAAGCCTTGCCGGAACATCTTTTATATTTGGGTGGCTTAGCATGCTGGCTTCTTTTTATTTTCGAATGATGGAAGAGATGGATGCATCAGGTTTTTCTCAGATACAGGCAGAGTACATACCTGAAATACTGGGGTATACAATAGAATTGGTAGCATTGTCCTTCTTGTTTGTCCTTCTGGCAAAAAGGACCAGGACGCTGCTGGAGAGCCTTGTTGGTGCTGAAGAGCAGGCTTCCGTACTGGATAAACTCAAGGGTGTAATGCAAAATAACAAAAAAGCATCGGAAGAGCTGACCGGATACGTAAAACAGCTCTCTGCAACAATTGAACAGACTACAAAGGCCAATGAAAATGTTGCAGAAAGTGCGGGGGAAGCAGCAACTGGATGTCGGAAAAACCTTGATTACGTTGAGCAGACAGGACAGAGGGTCAGGGATATTGCTGATAACCTGAACAGTATATCCGACCAGTTTGAATTGATGTGCAGCGTATTCGGAAAGGCATACGACGCAAGCCATGACAATGAAAATGCAGTAAACGATTCACTTGCAAGAATGCAGGAAATTGAAAAATCTACAGAGCAAAGCTGCAATATGGTTGAGGCACTGTCCGAAAAAACCGAACAGATAGGTGAGATAATTGAAAACATCACCGATATATCCGAGCAGACAAACATGATTGCCTTAAACGCTGCCATAGAATCGGCAAGAGCCGGGGAGCAGGGAAAAGGCTGCTGTAGTGTAGTGGAGTTTACCCTGCAGGCG
>CAYYGK010000187.1:1326-5213 GCA_964471145.1 uncultured Eubacteriales bacterium
TGAGATTAGAAAACTTGCAAATCAGTCTTCACAGGCTGCCAAAAATGTATCCATATTGTTGAATGTAATCAGGGAGCTTGCCAAAAACACTGAAACCGCAATAAAGCAGGAATCGGAGAATGTAAAAGACGGCCTTGAACTGGTAAAAACGGTTGAAGAGTCCTTTGCCGGCATGAAGAATCTTTTAAAGGAAGCGGATGACAAGGTAAGGGAAATCTCAAAGTATAATGAAAGCACTTCAAAATCGGGCGAAGAGATAGCTTCCATAATTGATGACATAAAGGAGCTCCTCGGCAGGTCACTTGAACAGGTTGAATACATAGCTGCATCCACACAGCAGCAGACTGCAGCAATGCAGGAGATAAGTGCATCCTTTGATGCAATCGACAAGACCGCCGGAAACCTGACCGATTTTGAGGAATAGAGGCACCAATAGCTCTCAAAATTATGATATAATATAAGCATTAATTATGATAAGAGGTGTTGTTATGCCAAAAATTAGACCAATCTCAGATTTAAGAAATAAGGCAAATGAAATATCTGAATTTTGTCACAGTGATAATGAACCAGTTTTCATTACAAAAAATGGAATTGGTGATTTAGCAGTCATGAGCATAGAAAGCTATGAGCGTCAACAAGCTTTATTAGATTTGTATTCTAAAATGTTTGAAGTGGAAGTTGAAATCAAAAATGACGTAAAGGGTGAAGATTTTTTTGAAGTGGCAAAGCAATTGAGGAATAAGGTTCATGGAAAAATATAATATTAAGATTTTCCCACAAGCTAAACAAGATTTATTGGATATTATTGAATATGTTAATACACTATCTCCACAGGCAGCTATTCGTCAATATGATAGCATTGTTGAGAAGATTGGAAGTGTATCAGTTATGCCTGATAGATGTCCGATGCTTAAGTTACCCCAATTAAGACAGAGAGGGTATAGGATATTAGTTGTTAATAATTATTCAGTATTCTTTATTGTAAATGAAAATAAAGTTGAAGTACGAAGAATACTATACGGACATCGAAAATATGAATGGTTTTTATAACAAGCAAAGAATGACTTGAAAGCACCACCATACGTAGTGCCAGGCTACGAGGGGCCACTACAGAGAACAAAGCACCAAAGTCTCTGACAGTCAGTAAACTCAGGCACGTCTTGAGTGCAGGACGTTCTCTGCAATATGGCAACGACACCGCCCAGGCCTCCGTCTATCGGGTGGAATCAGAGAATTTAGCCTGACATACTGTCAGGCTTCCCACTTTGAAAATTCCTTGAGCCTTTCAATAATGGGCAGATGCTGGGTGCATTCCTCCTCACAGCGCCCGCATTCGATACAGTCCTCTGCACGGACATCGGAATGGGCAAGCACTCCCCATTCCCTGCTCCAATTTACCCTCTTTTTCATCTTTTCATCATCAGCACCGAATACCTGCTTTTCATTGTATTCCTGCATGTATGCCGGTACCGGGATGCCCTGGGGGCATACCCTGCAGTACCCGCAGGCTGTGCATGCATCATTCATATTGTCGCTTATTTTCTGTTTTATACGCTCAATATCTCTGGTGCTGAAAGGTTTTGCCTTTTGGGCAGTCTTTACTGCCATATCAATATGCTCTTGTGTGGTGAATCCGTTAAGGGCAACAGTAATCTGAGGGCAGGAAATCACAAACCTGAGTGCGGCTTCCGTCGGTGTCTCATCTCCCGAAGAAAGAAAGGCAAGCTGCTTTTCATGATTTGGTATCATCCCGCCTCCAAGAGGATTCATTGCTACAACACCGTAATTCATTGCTGATGCCCAGGCAGCCCCATCCCATCTGTATGGGAAGTTTAAAATATTGATACCCAGTAGTACTCCCTCTACCATGTCCTGCTCAAGAATATATTTTATCTCACTTCCTGGCTGGTGCGAAGAAAACACTATATGGTCTATCAGGCCTTGTTCCCTGCACTCGACCAAACCCTCATACATACCTCCCTTTTTCATGGCTGTCTCATAATGCTCCATCTTTCTTACACACCATATATGATAGAAGTGTATTTTAGGGACATTCAGCCTTTCAAGTGATTTTTTCACCTGTTCCACTGCCTTTTCCCTTCCATCAGACTCAGCAGGTCTTGACTTTGTGGATACATAGAAAGTTCCTTTCATGTCCTTAAAAGCAAGTCCCATTATGTCCTCACTCTTGTCCTGGCAGTATCCGGGTGCTGTATCAAAATAGTTTATACCCTTTTCATAGGCATACTTTACAATCTCAGCATTCTCACTGTTGCTCCTGTTGACATCAAACCTCATGCCTCCAAAACCAACAGCAGATACCATTTTCCCTGTTTTCCCGTATTCATTGTAAACCATTTAATGTACCCTCCTTAAGTACTTGTCTAACCTTGAGATTCCTGTACCTGTTGAGCATAGCCGCAAATTCATGCTTGCGCGGAAGCGCAAGGTTTCCCGGATGCCCGCTGTAGGGAGATATCTCATCCAGTCCTCTGCTCTCAATAACCGAGTATATTCTGTCTACTGCATCCGTGAGGCATGTCATATCATCAACTATATTGTCAATCATGTATTTGAGCATTACAGACATGCAATTGGTCTGGCTCCTGTCAACAAGCTGCTCCAGATATGAAAGGTCTATTGGTGTTTTATTGTACAATATGGTGTGAACACCTTTAACTCTTATTCTTATTCCTTTAGAGCCGCCTGGGAAACCATCCTTAAGAACAATCCTTGGGGTTTTACTGCCCAATCCCCCGTTACTCACCCTGTTTCTTTCATATTTCAACTGCTGTGCAATCTCAAAAGCTTTTTCTGTAACATCCTTCGGGATATACTCATCCATCATTACTACCTTGTCCGCTACATCAAAATAGTCGCCGGACCCTCCAACTACAATAACAGTGGAAACACCCATGACTTCATGAAGCTGCCTCACCCTGTCTATGAAAGGGGTTATCGGCTCCTTTTTTTCAGATACCAGTTTCTGCATCCTTCCGTCTCTTATCATGAAGTTGGTGGCAGATGTATCCTCATCTATCAGCAGTACTTCGGTACCGATTTCAAGAGCCTCAATGATGTTCGCTGCCTGTGATGTGCTTCCGCTGGCGTTTTCGGTTGAAAAATATGCTGTTTGCTGCCTGTTGGGCAGATTGTTTATAAACGGGGATATGTTGACCCCTTCAACCCTCCTGCCGTCTTCTGCCCGGATTTTCACTGCATTTTCACGGGTTATTGCAAACTCCCTGCCGTCTCCTTCAATATGGTCATAAACCCCCCTCTCCAAAGCCCTTAGCAGTGTTGATTTGCCATGATATCCCCCTCCGGTTACCAGTGTGACCCCCTCGGGTATGCCCATCCCCGCTACAGGCCCCCTGTTGGGAAGGTTAAATTCAACCTGCATGCTTTCAGGGCTTTTAAAGGGTACCGCACCTTTGCTCATAGACCTGTCGGAAACACCGCTTTCTCTGGGAAGTATTAAGCCGTTTGCTATGAAAGCAACAAGTCTGCACTTTTTCAGTTCCTGCCTTATATAATGCTGGTCTTCTGACAGCAGTATCTGTTTTTTCAGTGCTTTACTGTCAATGCTTTTATATATAAGGGAGTTTAAAACTATATCGGGCAGAACATCCACTAGAATGGCTGCGGCAGACCTGCCAAGCACTCTTCTTCCCGCCGCGGGAAGACCCACCTCAAACCTTGCCTCAATGCTGTCTCTGTTTATAATTACCGATGTCCTGCTGAGTATCTCCTGCCCGCAGCTGTCCACAGTCAAAAGGCCGCTCTTTCCCGAACCTCCGGTACCTTTGTAGTACCTCCTTATATTGCTGCCAAAAACACGGGTCAGAAAATCACTTGCCGCCCTGTTCCTGTATGGAACATCATAC
>CAYYGK010000188.1:0-5158 GCA_964471145.1 uncultured Eubacteriales bacterium
CAATGCGATTCAGGACCTGGTTGGCAGCATATACTATCCTTCCAGGCTTATGAGAGGGCCGCTTGACGCAATAGAAAAAAACAGGCTTGGACAGCCCGGCCTTTGGAAATTCGGGCTATCGGGAGACCTGCCTGTTATGCTTTACAGGATCAGCAGCGAACAGCAGATTAACAGCCTTAAAGATATATTATCGGCATACGAGTATTTAAGGAAGAATGGTGTCAAGCTGGATTTTGTTATACTGAACGAGGAAAAGGAAGACTATTTCCAGCCGCTCAACCAGAAAATAAGTGATCTGATAAGCAGCAGGAAAATATATTATCCCAACACAAAGGATGCCAGAATATACCTGCTTAGGGCCAGGCATCTTGAAAAGGACGAAATAAAACTGCTGCTTACAGTTTCAAGAATAGTGCTCACAGACAAGAACAGGCTTATGTCACGGAGAATCAGAAAACAGCTTATGGAGGAGGCAGAGCTGCCTTGCGGTAATTTTTCTTCGGATGAGGCAAAAATCTACGACGACATTCCTTTTGAGAGTGAGGAATTGCAGTTTTTCAACGGCATTGGTGGATTCACTTACGACGGGCAGGAATATGTAGTAATGCTCAGCAAGGAACAGCAGACACCTGCTCCGTGGGCAAATGTAGTTGCCAACAGGGACTTGGGGTTTATTGCAACTACATCGGGAGGCGGATATACATGGGCTGTAAACAGCCGTGAGAACAAAATAAGCAGATGGTCCAATGACCCTGTAACCGACCCCCCATCGGAGACTGTGTATATCCGGGATAACAGCACAGGGGAACTGTTTTGTCCTACACCTGCTCCGATAAGGGAGAGAGAACCTTACAGGATCAGGCACGGAAGAGGGTACAGTATATTTGAACACAACAGCAGAGGAATAAAGCAGAAGATGTTGTTATATGTTGGCGAGCGTGACCCTGTGAAGATATTCAGGATAGAGCTTGAAAACATGTCGGGAGAAAACAGGGAATTCTCATTATTCTTATACATAGAGCTTGTACTTGGCTTTAGCAGGGAAAAAACCGCTCCGTATATTATAACGGAGATGAAAAATGAAGCAAACATGTTTAATGCCAGGAATATTTATGACAGCGAATACCCAGGCAGGATAACGTTTGTTTCTTCAAGCGAGATAATCACTTCCTGTACCGGAGACAACAGTGAATTTATTGGCAGAAGTGGACATCCTGACCGGCCGCAGGGACTGTTGAATGAAGAGCTGTCAAACAGGACAGGGGCTTCTCTTGAACCGTGTGCAGCTGTAAAGGTTGATATAGACCTGGAAAAGGATGAAAAAAGGGAGATTGTTTTTGTACTGGGACAGTGTTCTGACGAGGAGACGGCTGTGGTATTGACAGAGACATATACAAGGCTGCAGGTTGCCAAACTGGTTCTGTCAAGAAGGAAGAAATACTGGAGGAACATAACCGAATCAATCAGGGTAAACACCCCTGACCCTGCCATGAATAACATCCTTAATGGTTGGCTTCTCTACCAGGTTCTGAGCTGCAGGATTATGGCCAGAACAGCATTCTATCAAAGTGGAGGAGCATTTGGTTTCAGGGATCAGCTGCAGGATTGTCTTGCGCTTTTGCATGCACAGCCTGAAGTGGCAAAGGAGCAGATTATAAGGTGCTGCAGCAGGCAGTTTGTTGAAGGGGATGTCCAGCACTGGTGGCATGAAGACAGCGGCAAGGGTGTAAGGACAAGGATTTCTGATGACATGCTTTGGCTTCCGTATGCAGTTGCAGAATATATAAAGGTAACAGAAGACATGTCAATACTTCATAAAAATGTGCATTTCCTTAAAGCGGAACTGCTTAAACCGGGAGAGGATGAGAAGTTTCTCATATCTTCAGTTTCAGATGAAAATGCGGATGTTTACGAACACTGTATAAGAGCAATAGAAAGGGGTATGACATCAGGGGAACATGAGCTGCCTCTTATGGGTTCAGGAGACTGGAATGACGGAATGAACAGGGTCGGATACAGGGGAAAGGGCGAAAGCGTTTGGCTGGCCTGGTTTATGTACAAGGTTCTTACAGGTTTCATACAGGTATGCAGACAAAGGGGAGACACCCAAAGAGAGGAGTATTGCAGAAACCGGGCTGATCAAATTGCAGCAGCAGTTGAAAAACATGCATGGGATGGTGAGTGGTATCTCAGGGCATTCTTTGATTCGGGAGAGTCACTGGGTTCCAGGCATAACAATGAGTGCAGGATAGACTCAATATCGCAGTCATGGAGCGTGCTTTCAGGTGCAGGCAGCAGGGAAAGGGTATTAAAGGCAATGAATTCGGTGTACAGGTACCTTGTACAGGAGGAAGACAGGCTGATTATGCTGCTTACGCCTCCGTTTGACAAAAGCGAGCCTGACCCCGGGTACATAAGGGGATACCTTCCAGGAATAAGGGAAAACGGGGGACAGTATACACATGCTGCAGCATGGGCTGTTATTGCGTTTGCGGAAATGGACTCGGGAGACATTGCATTCAAGTTGTTTAACATGTTGAATCCTGTTACCCATACGGAAAACTACTCTGATTTAATGAAATACAAACAGGAGCCTTATGTTACCTGCGGCGATGTCTATTCAAGGTTCCCCCATGCAGGAAGGGGTGGCTGGAGCTGGTATACAGGTTCAGCCGGCTGGATGTACAGAGCGGGCATAGAATGGATACTTGGCATACGAAAAAGGGGTAAAAGGCTATATATCAATCCTGTAATACCGGCACACTGGAGACACTTTTCCTTCTCATACATTTATGAAAATACCACTTATATGGTTGAGGTAGAAAACCCTCAGCAGGTATGCAGCGGGAATGTTTCAATAATGCTGGACGGAAGGGAGCTTGATGAAGAATTCCTTACAATGAAAGAGGAAGACGGTTATCATAACGTAATGGTAACAATACATGGATCTGGAACTTAAGTATTCAATATGGTATCAGATTCCCCGCCATGAAATTAACTGTAATTTGTAAGGACATTGACAAATAATATTATTGTGGTTATTCTTTATTAGTAGCTTTTATAAAAGACGAACCAGCGGAGGGAATAAGATGCTTTATGAAAGTACCAGGGGCGGTGCAGGGTGTGTTACTGCTGCAGATGCTATCAAGACCGGCATAGCTCCGGACGGCGGTCTTTTTGTTCCGGCAGAGGATATTGGCATACCCGTTTCGGATATAAAGAAGATGAAGGACCTGAACTACCGTAAGAGAGCAGGCGCAATTCTAACTCCATACCTCAACGGTTTTGGTGCAGATGATATAGAAAAATATGTATGTGACGCATACAGTGCAGATAACTTTGATGATGAAAGGATAGCACCTGTAAAGAAACTCTCTGATCACCTTTTTGTGCAGGAGTTGTGGCATGGTCCTACAAGTGCTTTCAAGGATATGGCATTGCAGATACTGCCCTATCTGCTGGTAGACTCTTTGAGAAAAACCGGTGATGACAGTGAGGTTGTCATACTGGTTGCCACTTCCGGGGATACAGGAAAGGCTGCACTTGAAGGTTTCAGGGACGTACACGGAACACGTGTCATAGTGTTCTATCCGGAAAACGGTGTCAGTGAAATGCAGAAGAGACAGATGATTACGCAGGAGGGCAGCAATGTTTATGCTGTAGGTGTCTCAGGTAATTTTGACGATGCGCAAAATGGCGTCAAGCGACTTTTTACTGATAGAGAACTTGCTTTAGAAATGGCTGCAAGGGACATGAAGTTCTCTTCTGCTAATTCAATAAACTGGGGAAGGCTTGTGCCTCAGATAGTTTACTATTTTTCTGCATATGCGGATTTGCTGTCAATGAATGAGATAGAACTTGGGGAGGGCATAAATTTTGTAGTACCCACCGGCAATTTTGGAAACATACTTGCTGCATACTATGCATTTAAAATGGGGCTCCCGGTAAACAGGCTCATTTGTGCTGCAAACACAAACAACGTACTAACCGAGTTTATAATTACCGGAATATACAACCGTAACAGGGAACTTAAAAAAACACTGTCACCTTCAATGGATATCCTCATATCAAGCAACTTGGAGAGACTGCTTTATGAGACTACCGGGAGGGATACAGACAGGGTGTCAGAATGGATGAACAGGCTTTCGGAAGAGGGTGTATACTCAATAGATGATGAAACACTCAAAAGAATATCTTCTGTATTCTGGTCGGAGTACTCTGACGACAGGGAAACTGTGGACACCATAAAAAGTGTCTATGAGGAATATGCCTATGTGATTGATACACATACAGCAGTTGGAATAGACGTATATGACAAATATGTGATTTCCACGGGGGACATAAGCAAGTCAGTGGTGGTTTCAACTGCCAGTCCTTTCAAGTTCAACAGGAGTGTGGCAAAAGCCATACTTCCGGAAGAACAGATTAAGGGCAGGGATGAATTTGAGTTGCTGCAAGCACTCTCTGATAAACTGGGTATTGATATACCCCGGGGCCTTACGGGACTTGACCGTAAGGAAATAAGGCATACACAGGTGTGTATACCCGGACAGATGAAAGAAGTAGTTAGAAATATACTTGGTGTCTGATATACTTAATGCATGCCGGTATATTCATCAATTAAATGCTGCATGCTTTCCAGATGCTGCTTGTCCTCCGAGCGAATATCAGTGACCAGTGAGCGGCTTTCAGGGTCAAGATCACCCTTAACAAGTTCCTCAACCATTGTAAGGCCCTTGTTTTCTCCTTCATAGGCTTTCTTTAGTATATCAGCAGGTTCCATCCTTCTCGATTTCATATCGGTTGCCACATCAGCCATGTATCCCGTAAAACCTGTTCCGTGTTCTGCTTTTCCTCCAATATCCTGTATTCTTCCTGTAAGCCTCTGTACATGCTGCATATGGTCCTGCTGTATCTGCCGGAACTCTTTTTTGATCCTGTCATCATCAACATTCTGTATGAAATTTTCATAGAAATCAACTGCCATTTGTTCACCTTTCAGTACCTGATTCAGTTCTTTTGTTACATTGTGAGACATGCTTATCCTCCTCTTTTTGAATATTTTCTGCTTTGCAGGAGGATTTTATTCAAAAAAACAAAAAAAGAAGGACGTGAATTTAAACTACCCGTTAAATTTACAGAAGCGATAAATTATGAT
>CAYYGK010000189.1:0-3751 GCA_964471145.1 uncultured Eubacteriales bacterium
GGTTCATCAGTTCTCTGTTAATATCATTTATGACTGCCTTTTTTGGCTGGAGTTTAAATAACAATGCGCCGCCTCCCACAAAGGGTTCATAATAGGAAGAGAATTTTCCGGGGACATGTGACATGATTTCACTTATAATCTGGCGTTTGCCGCCTACCCATTTGACCACCGGTGCAACAGCTTTGTCTTTTGCCATAAGAGGTAACCCCCCTGCTTCTTTAAGAGCTGGTACAATTATCCTATATCAATTATATAACAAAAATTAAAGAAAATCAACAAAAAACGAATATATGTTCATTATTACCTCTATATCTGTTTCATGTTTCATGTAAAAATCTGGTGATGTAGTTCTTGCGGATCAACGAACAAGACCTTGATTCTTTTTGCAAATTGGAATATGCGCTGTTATAATAAATATATTGATAGTGAAAACTGGTGTAGAATAAAACAACAATTTCTACAAGAGTAGCATATTATTATCAAGGAGATTATATGATTAATGAGTGTATAAAAAAACCTTCCTTCCTGAGAGACAGCAGTGAGCTGCTTAACTTAATAAAACACAATCTTCTGTATGAAGCAAAAAAATATGTTTACATTGTTGGGTGTGCCGGTAAGTTTGTGCTGAATGATGTATTAAGTATAGTTAGGGATAAACAATTAAAAATTGAAATCTCTGTGGTACTCCAATCCCTAAAAGACATAAAATTTACATCACCTTCCCTTCTATATTTAATAAACAAACCGGGACAGCGGGTTCGTATCTCCAGCAGAGCTGCTCATAATCTGATAGTTACTGATAATTGCCTTGTTCTGGTATCGGTTGCGAGTGAGAAATTAAACGATAACAGGCTGTGTGGTGTTGTCATTTATGACAAAGATGAATTGAAAAAGGCAGTTGGTTACTGTCAGGATCTTTGGGACAACGGCTTCCCATTACATTTTCAACAGCAAAACTGATTGGAGGATGCTAAGATGCGGATTATTATTATTGGAGCAGGCAAGGTTGGATATCAGATTGCAGCAACCCTTTCCAAGGAATTGTATGATGTTGTTATTATAGATCAAGATGAACAGGTTATTAGCAAGGTGAATGAAAACCTGGATGTTTACACCATTTGTTCCAATGGGCTGGTTGCCCAGCCTTTAAAGGAACTTGGAGTCAATGGGACGGATGTAGTGATTGCAGTTACAGACAGTGATGAAGGAAATATGCTGGCCTGTATATCTGCCAAACACCTGGGAGCAGGCAGGACGATTGCCAGAATCAGAAATCCCGAATATGCAAAGGATCTTGCGGTAACGACTGAACAATTATCTATAGATTATGTGATTAATCCGGAAAAGTCCACTGCTTTTGAAATAAGCCGTTTATTGACATTTTCTCCGGCAGGACAGGTTGGGGATTTTGCGAAGGGCAAAGTGCAGATGGTTGCTATACAGATTGATGATTCTAACCCGTTGATTAAAGATCATATAAAGGTTTTAAAGGTTTTTGGGAGCATTTTAATTGCTGCCATTATTAGAAAAGGCAAAATCATTATCCCTAAAGGAAACGATCTAATAAACGTAAATGACACCATATATATTATTGGCAAGAAAACAGATATTCTTAAATTCTGTAAATCAATAGGGAAATCACCTGGAAAAACTAACAATGTAATGATAGTAGGAGGAGGAAGGAATGCATATTATCTTGCAGAAAATCTTCATTACCTCGGAATCTCTGTAAAGGTCATTGAAAAGGATTTAAACAGGTGCAGGGAATTATCTGAGAAACTTCCCAACACCTTGATTATTAATGGAGATGGGACAGATTCAGACATGCTCAAATCTGAGAACATAGAATCTATGGATGCTTTTGTGGCATTAACGGGAGTAGATGAGGAAAACATCCTTATCTCCCTGCTGGCAAAACAGCTTGGCGTTTCAAAGGTTATTTCAAAGATCAGCCGTACTAACTATATTTCCCTTGTTGAAACCATTGGAGTAGATGCTGCTATATCTCCCAGTATGATTACTGCAAGTGAAATTCTCAAATTTATTCGCGGTGGCAAAATAATATCCCTGTTTCTGTTGCTGGGCGGGCAGGCGGAAATAATGGAATTGATTGCACATCCCCATTGTAAGGCCATCAACATTCCCATAAAGAATCTTGGTTTCCCCAAAGATGCTATTATGACAACTATTGTTAATAACAACAAGGTGATTGTTCCCCATGGGAACGATGTTATCAAACCGAATGACCGTATAATTATCCTGAGTCATTCCTCAGAAGTTGCCAGAGTCAGAAGTCTTTTTACCGAAAACCAAGGAGAAAACAAACATGGATTATGGAATTATTTTAAGGGTTCTAGGCCTACTGCTCCTAACTGAATCAGCTTTTATGCTCCCTTCCCTGGGGTTGTCAATATACTATGGTGAAAAGGATACCTGTGCATTTGTTATTACCATGTGTTTGACCGCAATTGTTGGCCTTTTTGGATTATTGTTTAAATCCAAAAAGGGAATTGTGCGTTATCGAGAAGGTTTTTTAATTGTAGGACTGGGCTGGGTTCTGGCCTCGGCATTTGGAGCTTTGCCTTTTATGTTTGCAGGTACCTTTAGCTCCTTTATAGATGCTTTTTTTGAAACAGTATCAGGTTTCACCACTACAGGGGCTACCGTCACCAGGGACATTGAATTGCTTCCCCATGGAATTTTGTTTTGGCGTTCTTTGACCCATTGGCTGGGGGGCATGGGTATTCTTGTATTCACGCTGGCTTTATTGCCTGCTATGGGGATGAGTACGATACAGATATACAAAGCGGAGAGTCCGGGGCCAGCCCCTGACAAACTAGCCCCAAAACTGGGGCAAACTGCCAAGCTGCTTTATGGGATCTATATACTGGTTACTGTATCGGAAATCTTGTCTCTTAAACTGGCTGGTATGTCTCTGTTTGATGCAGTGACACATACCTTTGCAACGGTTGGTACCGGGGGATTCTCAACTCAAAATGCCAGTATAGGAGCATTTCAGAATGCTGCGTATGATTTTATTATCATTTTCTTTATGTTTGTAGCAGGGGCAAATTTCTCATTATATTACGATGCCATTCATGGAAATTTCAAAACCTTATTGCGGGACAGGGAGTTTCGGTTTTATTTTTTTGTAGTTTTCCTGGCTGTTGTTATGGTAACTCTGAATGTTAACAGTTTTTTTGAGCATAATTTGTTAAAAAGCATTAGGTATTCGGCTTTTCAGGTAACATCCATTGTTACTACCACAGGCTTTGGCACCATTGACTTCGATCTCTGGCCGGATTTTAGCAGGATGGTTTTATTTCTTCTGATGTTTATTGGAGGGTGTTCGGGTTCAACAGGAGGTGCTATCAAACATATAAGGATTCTTCTTGTATTTAAAATCATTAAACGGGAACTGTACAAGCTGATTCATCCGAAAGCAGTTATTACGGTCAGAGTTGGAAATAGAGCTGTATCGGAAGGAGTTCTGAATAATGTGGTGGGATTTGTGCTATTGTACATGTTTATTTTTATTGCGGTGTCCCTTGCACTGTTAGCACAAGGTATGGATTTGTTAAGCAGCACCTCGGCAGTGGCTGCTACTCTTGGCAATATCGGGCCTGGGTTTGGAGCTGTTGGGCCCGCTATGAACTATGCTGATCTAACCGGATTGACAAAAGTGCTGCTAAGCATTTGCATGATTCTTGGGAGACTGGAGATATATACCATTACAATCCTGGTGGTTCCA
>CAYYGK010000189.1:3761-5091 GCA_964471145.1 uncultured Eubacteriales bacterium
TACTATCAGCGAATAGTTGCCTAAAAAAAGACTGTATGCTATAAGGTGGAATAGCTATATCCGTTTCTTCCGGTATCCACCAGGTGTTGTACCGGTTATTTTCCTGAATACCCTGTAGAAAAACTTGATATCGTTAAAGCCGGAATTGTGTGCAATGTCAACTACTTTCATGTCGGTCTTCTCAAGGAGTGTGCAGGCTTCATCCACCCTGAGCTGCTGCACATAGTCGCTGAAGCTTAAGCCTGTTGTTTCACGGAAAAGCCTGCTTAGGTAGCTCCTGCTGATATAAGAATCCGCTGCGAGATCTTCCAGCCTTATTTCTGAATTGTAGTTTTTCCTGACATATTCAACTGCTCTGTTTACAAGCTCTCTGTTTTTTGCAACCGGAGCGCATTCGTCCGTATTTTTATCCATATGCCGGAATACTCTCACAACAAGCTCTATCAGGTGCGCCCTTATAACATCGCAATACCCGCTCTGTTTTGTACCATACTCTGAATACATTCTGCTAAACAGGTTGCCTATTTCCCTGAATTCAGTTCCCTTAAGACTTAGTTCAGGGGAGGACCCGTTACCGATAGAAGCTGATTTTATCTCTCTGGTGAGAAACACTGAAGGTTTAAGGAATTCAGGTAAGAATGCACAGTTGTAGACAACCGGCTCCTGCAACTCTTTTTTTTCACGAAAAAAGCCGTGAGCCATACCACTGTAAATGACAAACAGATCTCCTTTGGCTGTATCATGGGTAATGCCGTCAATTACATGTATGCCGCTCCCTTTTATGACATACGCTATTTCAATGAAGTCATGCGTATGCATTATGCCGCAGAACTTTCTTAGTTCATCCGATCTGTTTATGTAGACCGGCTCGTTTTTAACGAATATCATATCCCGGGTAAGCAGAGGATACTCTCTATGCATTTTTCTGCCCTCCCTGCAAAAAACAAATTCCCAATAATAGAATATCATATACCAATGAATAGATGAAGCAAACAGTGTATAATATAACCGGATGTTTTGTATTTTTACGGGAGGTGTATTTATGTTTACAGTCTTAGCGTTTGATTACGGTGCAAGCAGCGGGAGGGCTATTGCAGGGAGTTTTGACGGTAACAGACTGCACACTGAAGAAGTTCACAGATTTCCAAATATACCTGTTAAAATTGGTGGCACGCTTTATTGGGACATACTCAGGCTTTTTTATGAAATGAAACAGGGATTCTTAAAATGTGTCTCAGATTACAGAACTGTATCGGGTGCGGGCGTTGATACCTGGGGTGTGGATTTTGGTCTGCTGGATTCAGCAGGACAGCTTCTGGCGAACCCCGTT